>OMRN01000301.1 GCA_900313265.1 uncultured Lachnospiraceae bacterium
CATTAAGTCCGGTTGCCGCACGGTCTAAAGGGATACGGTTTTTCTTAAAATTGTGTGCTGCCACGCCGTCGCGAAGTGCGATGATCGGATCGATTCCTTTTATTCTGCGAACCGAAAGAATCGTTACCAACAGGATGTAGAATACGACTACCGCGAAAGCAATTGCGGTGGGCAGGATGCTGAAAGATACTTTAAACGGCACGCCCATCTGTACGACTACGAACTGTGCGATGACAGGCATTACCAGATAGGATAACAAAACGCCGATGGCACTTCCTAAAACTCCCAGCACGCCGAACATCAGGAATAAGGATGCCTTGATATTGCCGGAGGTATAGCCGATAGCCTTTAATGCGCCGATGGTCTGCATATTCTCCTTGATGTAATTGGAGATGCAGTTTACCAGCATCATAATGATGACAAGCAAAACCAGGATGCTGACCGCCAGGAAAGAAATCGCGATAATTAAGGACATAAAGGTTCTACCGGTGATGACGGAAGTAAGGCTGACGCTGTTTACATTCGTGTTGCTGTTCACTTTTAAAAGATCATTGCTGACGCGGATAGCAAACTTGGAATTTTTCACGCCGTCCTTTAATACGTAGGTAACGACAATGGCTTCCTGCGCAGCGGAATCTCTGTCAAAAATCTCCTCATAGGTTGCATCATCCACAATAAACTCATATGTTCCGTTATTGTTGCAGCCGTAATAGGTTGTATTCGTAAACCCTTTTACTTTTAAGTCATATTTCTTCCCGAGAAGTTCGAAGGAATAAGTATCCCCGATTTCATTGCTGTGACTGGTATAGAACTGGTAGGGAAGATAAACGTAATTCTCTTTAATACTGCTGTCCTCGGTTACGACTTCGGTTCTGGCAACCTCTTTCTCTAAGGCATTCAGGTCGCTGATCTGAATATTCATAACCACCTTTCCGTCGCCGAAAGGAACGGATATATGCGGATAGCACAGGCAGTGATATGCTTCGTATTCTTCGACGTCGCCGTTCATCAGTTCTTCGATGTACTCGTCGTCGATGCCGGTCAAATCCGTGGTAAAGCGGAAAAAACCTTCTCCCGCATTTAATCTCTTCGCCTCACGTTCCACGGTCGGATAAACATCCGTGAAAAGAAGGAGCGATGAGGAAATCAGCATGGCCGCTAAAATCATTAAGAAGAACAGCCCGATGCTTGTTGCTTTGTTTTTGCGAAAATGAGAGCCGGTAAGCAGTTTGATTTTTTCCATACCTACCACCCCATCTTTCCTAAAAAGTCACGGAGTTTTGCGTGACGATCGGCATCTCCCGATACATAGGCACCGAGATCGCACTCTCCTGCGATTTCGCCGTCCTTTACGTAAAGAATGCGGTTGCCTCTTCTGGCGGACGTAATATCATGCGTTACCATCACGATGGACTGTCCCTGCTCGTTGAATTTGGTCAGTGCATCGAGCACATCGCGGCCGGTCTGGGAATTTAACGCTCCGGTAGGCTCATCCGCAAAAACCATGCTCGGATGATTTACAAGTGCTCTCGCAATGCCGACTCTCTGTGCCTCGCCGCCGGAAATCTGGGTCGGGAATTTGTGCCAGAGTTCTTCTCCGATATCTACGGAATTTAAGATGTCCTTCGCCTTTGCGGTTACTTCTTTTTTATTTTTATTCACAAGAAGTCCTGCTGCCAGAACATTGTCGAGAACCGACATCGAATCAATCAGATACGTCTGCTGGAAAACGAAGCCGCAGTATTTTCTTCTGAAAAGTGCAAGCTCATCGGAGCTTAACTTCGTAATCTCGGTATCGCAGAAATTTACCTCACCGAATGTCGGACGGTCCATACCGGAAAGTGCATAAAGCAATGTGGACTTGCCGGCTCCGGACGCACCCATAATAATCGTAAAATCGCCCTCGCGAATTTCTAAGTCAACGTTTTTAAGTACATGGGACTGACGTCCCCCGTTTGAAAATGTTTTGCAAAGCTGTCTGGTTTCAATAATATTTTTCATGGATTTCTCCCTCCTTACAAGACACATTCTATCGTTTTAACTCTTAAGTGCCTTTAAGGAAGTCTTAAATAGTTCTTAAATCTTGGGTGCCCAAAAGATGCTTCGCATCTCTTTGCACTTTTGGCCCTTGGGTGCCTGTCACCTTCGAAGCAGGAATACCCTGGCCGTAAATCCTGTGACTTCCGTCATTTCACCCATGCGTTTTACAGCATTTCCTATCTCAAGCTTCCCTCCCATCTCGGTAAGGAAATAGTCTGTCAGATAAAGCCCCAGTCCAGCGCCGTCCTTGTCGGAAGCATTACTGCCCCTCTTGTACTTCTCTTTCAAAAGCGGAAGTTCCTCAGGTTTTACACCGGGCCCGGAATCGGAAATATCAATTACAAGATAATCGTCCGTAAGAGAAGTCTTAATCACAATCGGAGTATCCGCATACTTATAGGAATTCATAAAAATATTGTCAAAGACCTGCTGAAGCCGGAGTTTGTCTGCCATAATTTCACATGCCGGTACGGAATATGGCGATTTTTCAAAATCGGTTGCCTTCTTTCGGTAATCCGCTGCTTTTAAAATTCCCTCCACCACTTCCGACGGCTGGCGTACGGGATTGACCTCAATCTGCGTCGCATCCTGCACACTCGAATTAAAGAGGTTGTCTGTCAGCGTCGTAATCTGATCCGCCTTTTCATTAATCAGATGAAAATACTCGCGCGATTTTTCATCCTTCGCAATTTCATAACCGATCTCCGAAGAAGACTTAATCGAAGCCACAGGAGTCTTGATATCATGGGACAGTTTGGCAATCGTTTCCTTCTTTTCATCGTTGGCTTTCTTCTCTGCGATCTGCGCCTTCTTAAGCTCGGAGCGCATTAAATCAAACGCCTCCGTAAAAGAACCGAAAACATGCTTTTTATCAACGTCTAGGGGAACATCCAGATTGCCGCCCGCAATGCGGATGGCAAAATCGTTCAGTTTTTCGAACGGTTTCAGAATTGTATTCTTAAGATAAATATAATAGATAATGATAAAAATCATCTGAAACGCGGAAAATACAATTAAAACCGTCATCAGATTCTTTTTGGCTCTTTCCGTGCGGGCGGATGACTGATTATGAATGAAGATTTTTCCGACTGTCTCATCCTCCACGACGAGATCCAGAATCGTGTCATTGTTCCGGATGGCTTCATTAACGGATGTGGAAAGATCATTTACGGAAATGTCGGGAGTTCCTTCCCCTGTAGACTGAAATAAAACTACACCTGTAGGTTCAATGACGGTGTACGCCAGCGTTTTGCTGTACTTTTCACTGTCCCCGAAATGGTCTTCCACGCTTTTGACACATTCGTTAACGGCAACGGTATCCTGCCCCTCATCGCGAATGCCGCGAATGATAAAAAAGCACAGAACAAGTTCAATGACAAAAGTGAGTACAATCAAAAGAAGGAAGGGGGATTTTCTCATCTTCCCTCCTCCGTCTCATAACGATAGCCTTCCTTCCAGACCGTAACAATTCGTTTCGGTTCCTGCGGATCCTCTTCGATTGCCTCCCGGAGTTTCCGGATATGAACATTTAATGTTCCGTCCGACGTGAACTTGTCGTTCCAGACGTTGTCAAAAAGCTCCTGCTTGGTAATCAGCCGGTTTGCATTATCCGTCAGATATTTTAAAAGCGTATATTCAAGCGAAGTCAGCTTCTTTTCCTCGCCCGCATGGAATACTTTTTTATTGACGTAATCAATCTTTAAGTTTCCGTCGATAAACTCCTTCGGCTTTTCCGAAGCCCCGGCCGTGCCGTTTCCTCCCTCACCGCCGTTTGCACCGGCACCGTAGCGTTTTAACACCACGCGTACTTTGGCAAGCAGAACGCCCAGTGAATACGGCTTTTCAATATAATCATCGCCGCCGATGTTAAGCGCAATGATTTTATCATCATCGGTATTTCTTGCGGAAATAAACAGAATCGGGATATTCTTCGATTCGCGGATTTTTTTACAGAATTCGAATCCGCTTCCGTCCCCTAAATTGATATCCAGCAAAAGAAGCGAAGCATCGTTTTCCTTAAAAAACGTCTCCGCCCCTGCCACGCTGAATGTCACAAACGTTTTTACGTCAAACATGTTAAAGTACTCGCAGGTATTTTTCGCGAGTACTTCTTCGTCATCTATAATCAGGCAGTCGTATTTCATACAAGTATCTCCCCACATGCATCTGCGGAACATAATAGTTGCATTTATTATAGCATAATCAAAAGGTGCCTGTCACTTTTACCCGGAAAGTGACAGGCACCGATTCCGCAGGCACCCTGCATTTATTCTTCGGTAATCATCTTTACCGGCTCGAGTTTCTTGATTCTGCTGCCGTTCGTCCAGGAAACCAGCATCGCAACACCGACGATTACGATTACTACGCTGATATATGCTACAGGCGATAAGGAGAATGCCACTTTCCGGAATCCGAAAATCGTAAACATTAAGAGCATCACTTTTCCGCCGAAGAATGTGACAAGGATAAGTCCCAGCACGATTCCGATTAAGATTGCGGGAATGTTCGAAAGCATAACCTGCGATATTAACTGGTTCGAAGTAAAGCCCAGCGCCTTGTTGACACCTAAATTTCTCCATTCCTTGGTAATCCTGGTCCGGATTAAAAGTGCTTCCGCCAAAGCTACAATGAGGGCCGTAACCAGCATAATGATGATCATGATGGAAGCCATGGATGTTTTTAACATCGTGAAAAGTCCGCCGGTGGATGCTAACTCATCCGTAATTTCCACATCCGGATAAACATCCTTAAATTCCTTTTCCAGATCTTCAAACGTATAGCCCGGTTTTAGCTTCACATATATGCCAAACTCCTTCGGCATCCTTGCTATCCGCTCATATCCTTCCATGGTCATATAACTCATCATACCCATGTTATTAAAGGTCTGCATGATTCCGGTAACGAAGTAGGAAGCTTCCTCTTCTCCGTTTTTAACAATAATGGTATCGCCGACTTTCTTTCCTAAATTTGTTGCCGCACTTGATCCGAGCGCCAGCTCGTTTTCATAAACCGGCCAGCGTCCTTCCACCATCATTTCCGGACGCATTAAGGAAGTATCCGATATGCATCTGGTTGTGATATTTTTGGTTTTCTTTCCGTTTACGTAATCGAAGGAAAACCAGTATTCATGATGGATTTGATTCACACATTCAAAACCTTTCACCGTCTCCTCCATATTCAGATCACCGGAGAAGTCCGCATCGTTGAGATCAAGGCCCGAAATCCGAAGAAGGGCATCCACATCTTTTCCCATGTTCTCATAGATTCCGAATCCCATCGCAGCGGAGAATGCCAAAACTGCCATAATGGCGATGACTCCGATCTGACTTCTGAATTTTCCGAAGGTTTCCTTCATTGCCAGCGTCAGCGAAATCGGCAGGGATGTCTTGTCAAAAGGAAATACGTTTTTCTTGTAGTTATGCGTATTGATTCCGCCACGAAGCGCATCCAGAACGCTGGTTTTCTTATACTGTCTTCCGAGGAAGAGTGCAAAAATCGAAATAATGAAGCAGATTCCGGCAACCGTTCCGATGGCAACCGCCATATCCGGTCCCTGATTCCAGGAAAGTCCCAACAAGAACAGCATGATGAATCCGATTTTTCCCTGGATCAAAGCTCCAACCGCCACTCCGAGAAAACTTCCCGCAAAGGATACGAGCAGAAGCTGCAAAAGTAAAATGATCATCATTTCCTTTACGGTATATCCTCCTGCTTCCATGATTCCGGTATTTTTCATATTGTCCATGATGAAATTTTTCACGGAAAAATCGATAACCACAAGCGCAATCGTTAAAATAATCAGCGCGAATACCAGAATAATGGCAATAAACAGGAAGGGAAGAATCATACCCGCCGTCATCATTAAATCCGACGGAAAACAGTTCATCAAATCCATCACAAAATCCGGATGCAGGGACTGATAGGACTGAACCCAGAGGTTGTATTCCGCAAAAATCGCATCCGCCTCGTCTCCCATGGAAACATTGTTCTTTACGGCCACATCCGACATCTTCATTTTAACCATCAGACAGCGTGTTATAAATCCATCGTTCTCGAATTCAATCTCGTTGTACATTTTATCGGAAATGCAGCACCAGTATGTTCCCATGTTCATCGGGGAAGACCAGATATAATCTTCGTTAAATCCGGCAATTCTGAATTCGTAAATATTATCACCGATTTTCAGTTCGAAAAGATCCCCGATTTTATAACTTGTGGAAAGGCTGATTGGAAGAACGATATCCTTTCCGGAAAAAGATGAAGTATCGATGCTGGGCGTCTGAAGGCTTACTTCTTCGTCATAGCAGGCCAGCGCAAAAGGATATTCCGACCATTTGGACGTGCCTTTTTTACGATACTTGCCCATACCGTTTAAGAACTTGTTTTCTTCATAGTCCGTTACGTTTTCATCACCCTGGATAATTTCTCTTAACTTGAAGGTATTAACCTCATCCGATCCCTTCAGAAAAATGATATCCGTTCCGTTGATGACTTCCTTGTTGGTATTGCATAC
>OMRN01000054.1 GCA_900313265.1 uncultured Lachnospiraceae bacterium
TTCTCCGAAAATTTCAAAAAATCCTCTCTTAATCTTACTTTTTTACCCATAATATTATAACCCCCCTGATACCTATTATCAAGGGGGGTTATATGTTTTAAGACTATTGATTTTAAAGGCTTTTCGGAAAGTAAGAATTATTTTACTTTTCTGACACGGATAACACCTTCGATGGAAGCAAGTGCATTTACGATTTCATCCGTAACTTCATCTTCTACATCCAGCATGGTGTAAGCATAATCTCCTTTGGACTTGTTGGTCATATCGGAGATGTTAGTTCCTTTTTCACCAAATAATGCGGTGAATTTGGAAATCATGTTTGCAATATTCTTGTGGAAAATCGCTACACGGCCTGCTTTCGTGCAAATTCCCATATCGCAGTTCGGATAGTTAACGGAATTCAGAATATTTCCGTTCTCAAGATAATCAACCATTTCCTTTACTGCATTCTTGGCGCAGTTGTCTTCGGACTCTTCCGTGGAAGCGCCAAGGTGAGGAATTACGATACAGCCATCCTGACCTGCTGTTGTAGGATTGGCAAAGTCGGAAACGTATTTACGTACCTTTCCTGCTTTGATTGCTTCAATGACATCTGCTTCGTTCATCAGTACGTCACGTGCAAAGTTTAAAAGAATAACGCCGTCTTTCATCTTGTCGATGGCTTCTTTATTGATCATTCCCTTGGTGGAATCCAGTGCGGGAACGTGAATGGTGATGAAATCGCAGTTTTCATAAATCTCATCCAGGGATTTAACATGGATGATATCACGGCTTAAGTGCCATGCTGCGTTTACGGAAAGATAAGGATCATATCCGTATACGGTCATACCGAGGGATTTTGCAGCGTTTGCAACCTTAACGCCGATTGCGCCGAGGCCGATAACACCAAGCTTCTTTCCTTCGATTTCGGTTCCTGCGAATGCTTTCTTTGCCTTCTCTGCAGTCTTTCCGATGTTTTCATCGGATGCATTCTCTTTTACCCATTCGATACCGCCTACGATATCACGGGAAGCAAGTAACATACCTGCGATTACAAGCTCTTTAACGCCGTTTGCGTTTGCACCGGGAGTGTTGAATACTACAACACCTTTTTCTGCAAGCTTGTCCAGAGGAATATTGTTAACGCCTGCGCCTGCACGTGCTACGCAAAGAAGCTTATCGGAAAACTCCATCTCATGCATTACGGCACTTCTTACAAGAATACCTTCCGCTGCGTTTACGTCATCGGTCTTTGCATAATTTGCATCAAAATTATCAAGTCCTACCTGAGCAATAGGATTTAAGCAATGATACTGAAACATTACAGATTCTCCTTTTCAAATTTCTTCATGAATTCTACTAATTTTTCAACACCTTCGATCGGCATAGCGTTGTAGATACTTGCTCTCATACCGCCTACGGATCTGTGTCCCTTTAAGTTAACGAAGCCTGCTTCGGTAGCTTCCTTGATGAATTTTGCTTCGATTTCAGCCTTCTTGTCAGCATCTTCGATTCTGCAAACAAAAGGAACGTTCATTAAGGAACGGTCTTCCTTTACAACGGTACCCATGAATAACTTGGACTCGTCAAGGAAATCATAAAGGATTTTAGCCTTCTTCTCGTTGAGTTCCTTCATAGCCTCAAGGCCGCCATTCTTCTTTAACCACTTGAACACCTTGCCGCAGATGTAAATCGTATAGCAGGGAGGTGTGTTGTATAAGGAATCCGCATCCGCCTGGGTCTTCCACTTTAACATGGTCGGAGTTCCGGGAAGAACGTCATCGGTGATTAAGTCTTCACGGATGATTGCAATTACGCAGCCTGCAGGTCCGACATTCTTCTGAACGCCGCCGTAGATAACCGCATACTTCGTTACATCAACCGGCTCGGATAAGAAGCAGGAAGAAACGTCTGCTACAAGGTCTTTGCCCTTGGTGTTGGGAAGCTCTTTAAACTTGGTACCGTAAATGGTGTTGTTCTCGCAAATGTATACATAGTCCATATCGTCCGTAATCGGAAGATCGGAGCAATCGGGAATATAGGAGAA
>OMRN01000356.1 GCA_900313265.1 uncultured Lachnospiraceae bacterium
GCATCGGGCAGTGATTTTTCTTTTCTGGAAAACGGAAATCTGGCGTTCTGCACGGGAAACGGATTCTGCGTTTACTCTCCGCAAGGGGACAAGATTCTCGAAGGAGAGCTTCCGGCGGAACTGGATTACGGGTTTTACGACGGGGCAATGTGTGCCGTCGGGAATGAACTGGTATTTTACCGGACGCATAAAAACGGCGAGGGCATGGGAAATTATGTCTGCTACGATACCGTAACGAAAACCTTCGGCGAGGTTATAAAGACCGATTACGCCATAACAAAAATCAAGCCGGGAAACGGCTGCGACTTTTTTGCACTTTGCGATTCGAAGGCTGTCTGGGCACTGAATAAAAGCGGGGCGGACAACCATATGATTTTTGATCTGGCCGAATCGGGAATTGCGTACATTACCGAATATGTGGTTCCGGATTTAAACCGGATTATCATGTTCGAAAGCGACCCGGTGAACCTTACGAGCAATCCGCATCTTTATACCAAAGTTTCTCCCGAAGGCGTGGCAGAGAAGACCGATATTACGCTCGGGGTTTTGGGACTTACGGGACTTGATTTTTCTTCGTACATTAACGACTATAATAAGAAAAATTCATCTTTTCGTATTGTAATTAAGGATTACGGAGACGAAAACAATCACCGACTGGATGAAATGACGGAGGCTTTTAAACTGGATCTGATTTCGGGAGACTGTCCGGATATTCTTCTTTGCGATTCGAGCTTTAATGCGCCGCTTTACATGAAAAAAGGCGTATTTGAAGATTTAACACCCTATATGGAAGAAGCCGGAATGAAAAAGGAAGACTATCTTGCAAATGTCATGAAGGCGGGAGCAACGGACGATAAGCAGTATCTGTTTATTCCGCTTTTTACTGTTTCCGGACTTTGTTTGACGAAGAGTGAATACTTAAATGAAAACGGCGAAATTACCATTTCCGGAATGCGTGAGTTGGAAAAAGAAAAAGGAATAACCGGAAAAGGCGTATTTGGCGCGACGAAGGGGACGATTCTGGCGGAAGCCGTAATATACGGCGGAAGAGAATATTATGATTTGGTAACGGGAGAATGCGATTTTGATTCCGACGGATTCAAAGACTTAATCCGGTGGACGGAAAACTATCCGGATACTCTTCCGGAAAGTCAGGACTCCGCAAAAATTTCCCGTCTTAAAGAATTCGAAACCGGTCAGGCGATACTGGAAACCGGCTGTTTTGATTCAATCCGAAGTTTTCATTTATCGGACGCGGCGGATTTTGACGGAAAAGCGGCGATTGTGGGATTCCCGACGAAAAACGGAAGCAGCATGGGAGTAATTAATCCGGTATATGAGTTCGGAATCAGCGCGCAGAGCGATTATAAAAAAGAGGCGTTTGATTTTATCCGTATTTTCATGGAGGATGATTTCCAGACGGAGACCGTTTCGGTCCAATGTGGATATACATTTCCGGGTAAGACTTCCGCATTTGACGAATTCTGTAAAAAACAGCTGGAGATTCCTTCCGTGTATTCTCCGTCGGAAGGGCTGTATCAGGAGAAGGATTTCTATTACCGGTCCGGGAAAAAGACGGAGATTGAACCGATTGACGAGGAACGCCTTGCGTATGTAAAAGAATACATTTTAAACAGTAAAGATTTGCCTGTCGTGGACAATAAGCTTTTGGAAATCATCGCAGAGGAACTGGAACCGTATTATAACGGGGACAAAACGTTAGATGAAGTTACGGCGATTATTCAAAGCCGCGCCGAAATCTACATGAATGAAAACCGGTAACGGCATTTTTTGCGGCAAACGGTGCGGGATTGTGTTATAATTACGGAGTTGTATTAAATTAAGGATTCGAGGTGGAGAAAAATGAAAAAACCGCTTAAAATCATACTTCGGATTGTGTTGATTTTTGTTCTTGCCAATGTTGTACTGGCACTTCCGATTGCCTCTTTTGCGGAAGTTCTGGTCTTAAAAAGCAAGGGAGACAGAGCACGTACGACGGAAGAGAATATGCGGGCGTTTGTAAAAGAAGAGGCGGGCATTGATACCGGGGAATTCGAACAGAAGTATTCGATGGAAAGATTCGATATTCCCTCGACGGCAACGAAAGGATACAGCATTCCCGTTTTTGTTCTTCATACGAACGAAGAAAAACGGGGGCTTGTTGTAATGGCGCACGGGATGAATTCCAGCCATATCGGAATTTATCCGGAA
>OMRN01000232.1 GCA_900313265.1 uncultured Lachnospiraceae bacterium
AAAGGAAGTCGCACCGCAGGATTTCATCAAATACGGTCTGATTCCCGAGTTCATCGGCCGTGTTCCGGTAAGCGTTTCGCTGGAAGGGCTGGATGTCGATGCATTAATCCGGATTATCAAAGAGCCGAAGAATGCGATGGTAAAACAGTATAAGAAACTCTTCGAACTGGACGGAGTGGTTCTGGAATTCGAAGAAGATGCCATCGAAGAGATTGCCAAAGAAGCTTATGAACGGAAAACCGGAGCAAGAGGAATCCGTTCCATAATGGAGAAAGTCATGATGGATGTCATGTTCGAAATTCCTTCCGACGATACCATCGAAAAATGCATCATTACGAAAAAGTCGGTACTCGGAGAAGAAAAACCGAAGGTGGAACGTGTAAGCGGCGGAAAGAAGATCCGGAAGAGAGCTTAGAAAGAAAGCTAAAATAGAAAGCTGAAAAAGAAAGCTTCGAAAGAGCATTTACAGAACAATTAATATGAATAATGTGAATATTATGAAAAGGCTTCCGCTCATATCCATGCAGGGGATGGTTGTTTTACCCGGTATGGTTGGCCACATCGACTTAAAAGCAGGCGAGGTGGAGGAGGCCTTGATTTCTATCATGAATAAGGGCGGGGAAGTGGCACTGGCCACCATGCGCGAAGGCACGGAGAAGGTAATTGATTTATCTTCTCTTTATCCCGTGGGAGTTCTTGCCGAAATCAAGCAGGAAGTCAAACTTCCGGACGGAAATATCCGTATTCTCATGGAAGGAAAGGACCGCATTCTTTTACGAGACATCAATACCAAAAACAAAGGCCTTCACATGGTCGATGCGGAGATTAAACCGGTCGAGCCGGCATTTTATTCCGCCGACGAAGCGGAAGTAAGAATACGGATGCTTTCGGAATTGTTGGGAGAATATGTCATTTACCAGCCGGGACTTGCCAAGGGCCTGCTGGCACTTGCCAGAAATGTGCGGAATGTCTCGATATTCTTAAATGCTATCATGGCCAAAATTCCTTTTCAGGCAGGACAGCGTCTTTCTTTTCTGATGCAGGACAGAGAAGATCTTTTATTCGAATGCGTTTACCGGGAATTTAAGAAGGAACTGGAGATTGCCAAAGTAAGGGCGGAACTTCAGGATAAATTAAACCGTGAAGTAAGCGAAGCGGCGAATACGCAAAAGAAGGAATTTTTCTTAAAAGAGCAGATGAAAGCTATCCGAAGGGAACTCGGCGAAGACGAGGAAGAAGACGACGCGGAGATTTTCCGGAAAAGACTCGGTGAACTTCGTGCATCGGATGAAATCAAAGAAGAAATCGAAAAAGAAATCCGGCGTTTTGAAAGAATGCATTCCGGCTCGGAAGCAGCGGTAAGCTACCAGTATATCGATACGCTTCTTTCATTCCCGTGGATGGAGAAATCCGAAGAAAACAAGGATATTCTTCATGCGGAGGAAGTTTTAAACGAAGATCATTACGGACTGAAGGATGTGAAGGAAAGAGTTCTTGAATTCCTGGCGGTACGTTCGTTAAACGAAAAGGGAGATACACCGATTCTTTGCCTGGTGGGCCCTCCCGGAACCGGAAAGACGTCCATTGCCAAATCGGTGGCAAGAGCATTAAACCGTAAATACGAGCGAATCTGCCTGGGCGGCGTAAAGGACGAGGCGGAAATCCGCGGACACAGAAGAACCTATGTCAGTGCACTTCCCGGACGGGTAGCCAAATCCATTATGCATGCGGGAGTGATTAATCCGCTCATTTTACTCGATGAAGTGGACAAACTCGGAAACGATTATAAGGGGGATCCGTCGTCCGCTCTTTTGGAAGTACTTGACGGAGAGCAGAATGTGGCCTTCAAGGATCATTATATGGAGCTCCCGATTGATTTATCGGATGTGCTTTTTATTGCTACGGCCAACAATCCGAATGCCATTCCGGCACCGCTTTTGGACCGTATGGAGATTATCGAGCTTTCCTCGTATCTGGAAACGGAAAAATTCCATATCGGGAAAGAACATCTTTGGAAAAAACAGCTTGAGGCAAACGGACTGAGTCCGAAGCAGATTACGATTACGGACAGTGCCATTAAAACCATTATTTCGAATTATACGAAAGAAGCCGGTGTACGTGCACTGGAGCGGGCATTCGGAAAAATCGACCGCAAGGCCGCAAAGATGATTCTCGGTGGTGAGAAGACGAAAGTATCCGTCTCTGAGAGAAATCTGGAAGACTTTCTCGGAAAGAAGAAATATTCGAAAGACAAACGGTCCACGAAAGCCAAAGTCGGTATTGCAACAGGCCTTGCCTGGACGCAGGTGGGCGGGGAAACGCTTGAAATCGAAGTAGGAATTCTTCCCGGAAAAGGAGAGGTGGATTTTACCGGACAGCTCGGGGATGTGATGAAAGAGTCCTGCCTTGCCGCATACAGTTATGTTCGTGCGGTTGCCGGTCAGTACAAGGTTTCTCCGGATAAATTCAAGGAAAACGACGTTCATATCCATATTCCCGAAGGGGCGGTTCCGAAAGACGGACCTTCGGCCGGAATTACAATCGCGACCGCACTTCTTTCCGCCGTTGCGGATATCCCGGTCAAAGGGGATCTGGCCATGACGGGAGAGATTACCTTAAGAGGCCGCGTGCTTGAAATCGGCGGGCTTAAGGAAAAAATACTTGCGGCCAAGGAAGCCGGAATGAAGACGGTATTAATTCCCGAAGGAAATGAGAAAGATATCGAGGAATTCGACAAAGAAATTACCTGCGGCATCGATATCATTCCGGTCGAGAAGATGGACGATGTTCTTAAACAAGCGCTGATCCGGTAATGTATACATTGCCGGATAGGGGGGTGGAGATGGTTATTAAGTCGGTAAATCTGGAAACGGTGGTGGGAATTAATTCCGCACTGCCCGAGAATACGCTCCCGGAATTTGCGTTTGCGGGAAAGAGCAATGTGGGCAAATCATCGCTTATTAATGCGGTAATGAACCGGAAGGCCTATGCAAGGGTCAGCGGCGAACCGGGAAAAACACAGACGATTAATTATTATAATATCAACGATGCGTTTTATCTGGTGGATTTGCCGGGATACGGCTATGCGAAGGTTTCCCAGTCCACGAAAGAGAAGTGGGGAAAAATGATCGAGCGTTATTTAAAGCGCTCAAGACAGCTTCGAAAGATTTTTCTGCTCGTGGATATCCGGCATGAGCCGTCCGCAAACGATAAAATGATGTACGACTGGATAGTGGCAACCTGCTTCGAACCCGTTGTCATTGCCACAAAGGCCGATAAAATCAAGCGCTCCCAGCTGCAAAAACAGTTAAAAAGTATCAAAGAAGGTCTCGGGATGTCGAAAGAAGGAATTCTGATTCCGTTTTCCGCCGAGACAAAGCAGGGACTGGAAGAAATATACGAAATTCTGGAAAATGATTTAAACTAAGCAGACCGCCGAAAGGCGGTCTGTTTTATACTTTCGGTGTTCTTCTGTTAATCCGTTATTCCGATGATATAATAGATATCATTTTGGAGTTTTTTTATCGGCCATGATTTTTCCCTGCTCGAATGATAATCATTCATGCGGTGACAGGCACCGGGGCATCAAAAGTGACAGGCACCGGACCTACGGTCAGTTCTTGGGCAGTACAAAGGAACTCTTTAAGCTGACAATGCGGTTAAATACCGGAGCGCCTTCCTTCGAGTCTTTATAGTCCACACAGAAGAAACCGTTACGAACAAACTGAAAACTGTCGTAAGCTTTTGCATCGGCAAGAGAAGGCTCCACATAAGCTTCAATGACCTTCTTCGAATTCGGATTTAAATTGATTTCGCCGGTTTCCTTATCGTAAACACCTTTTTCTTCGTCGATGATATTTTCGAAAAGTCTTACTTCGACCTGTTTTGCCAAAGGGGCATATACCCAGTGAATGGTTCCTTTTACCTTTCTTGCGTTAAAGCCCGATCCGGACTTGGTTTCGGGATCGTAGGTGCAGTGGACCACGGTAACGTTTCCGTTTTCGTCTTTTTCGCAACCGGTACAGGTGACAAAGTATGCGTTCATCAGACGAACTTCATTTCCGGGGAAGAGACGGAAGTATTTCTTAATCGGTTCTTCCATGAAATCCTCGCGTTCAATCCACAGTTCACGTCCGAACGGAATTTCACGCTCGCCCAAAGCTTCGTTTTCAAGATTGTTCGGAGCGGTGAGCATTTCGGTCTGACCTTCGGGATAGTTGTCAATCACAAGTTTAACCGGGTCTAAAACCGCCATCATGCGGGGACATTTTAATTTCAGGTCCTCACGGATGCAGTATTCAAGCATTCCCATATCGGCAACGGACTGTGCTTTGGATACGCCGCACAGTTCCACGAAACGACGGATGGATTCCGGCGTGTAGCCGCGGCGGCGAAGCGCGGAAACGGAGACCAGTCTCGGATCGTCCCAGCCGTCTGCAATGCCGTCTTCTACAAGTTTCTTAATATATCTTTTTCCGGTAACCACATTGTTTAAATATAATTTGGCAAATTCAATCTGCCTGGGAGGGTGGGGATATTCAAGCTCCCTTACGACCCAGTCGTATAAAGGACGGTGGTCTTCGAATTCCAGCGTACAGATGGAGTGGGTGATTCCTTCGATGGCATCCTCAATCGGATGGGCAAAATCATACATCGGATAAATGCACCAGGTATCGCCCGTTCTGTGATGCGTCATATGTGCGACACGATAGATAACCGGGTCACGCATATTCATATTCGGGGAAGCCATATCGATGCGGGCACGAAGAACCCTGGCTCCGTCTGCAACGGAACCGGACTTCATCTCTTCGAATAACGCAAGATTTTCCTCAATGCTTCTTTTGGAATACGGATCCTCTTTTCCGGGCTCCGTTAAGGTGCCGCGGTATTCACGGATTTCATCCGCACTCAGATCGGAAACATAGGCTTTTCCTTTTTTGATGAGTTTTACAGCGGCTTCGTACATCTGGGGAAAATAGTCGGATGCGAAGAAGAGACGGTCTTCCCAGTTTGCACCGAGCCATTTGATATCCTCAAGCTGTGAATTGACGAACTCGACTTTCTCCTTGGTCGGGTTGGTATCGTCGAAACGCATATTGAATTTGCCGCCGTATTTCTCGGCCAGACCGTAATTTAAAAGAATACTCTTTGCATGGCCGATATGAAGATATCCGTTCGGTTCCGGAGGAAAACGAGTATGTACGGTATCATAGACACCTTCCGCCAGATCCTTGTCAATCTCAATCTCGATAAAATTGCGGGAAACCACTTCCGATTCTTCGGTTTCGTTTAC
>OMRN01000296.1 GCA_900313265.1 uncultured Lachnospiraceae bacterium
ATGCTTTAAATCCGCCGGAACATCCGAGAAAAATACATCGTCCCAGTCTCCGTCATCCGCATTATACACATACCAGCCCATATCATTATCCGACTTCATGTGATAATACACCTGATCGTTGTAGGCGTAATACCCTCTTGTCACCGTGAAGCCGTGCAGGTAATCATCGTAGACGAGACTGTCCTTAAAATCATAACCGCCGTACGACGGATCGTATTCCTCCGATAAATAGTAACGCTTGGCATTTCGCTGCTTGTCGAATTTCCCGCTCGGATAGACAACGGTTTCCCTCCAGTCATTCTTCTCCGGATCAAAAACCGCCCAGCCATCACCGCTGGTATAATGATAGAAAAGCAAATGTCTATAGTACGCTTCATCGTTGCAGCGGTAGTAGCCTGTTTTTGACGGCATTTCGTAGGTGCGCATAAAGAAAAGCGCGCCGAACGGAACAGCCATGACAAACAGGATAAAGAAAAACGCAAAAACAGAAGCACCGGAATTTTTCTTTTTTCTTCTGTTTCCGCCGGAGCCATTTCCTCCAGAGCCGCCTCCCGGTTTGTTCAGATTGGCCGCCTTCTGCTGCAGGATTTCCTGTTTTAATCGTGTCAGCAGTTCGTTTACCGCATACGCTTCGTCCGTGCCCTCGTACCTTACGGCGCGGCTTCCGTCCGCTTTATTCTTGTATACGACAAAATTCCCGGTTCTTTCATCCCGGTAAATTCCAAATGCCTTCGCTCCGCGGTAATCCTTCCCGATAAAGAAGCGCGTCACTTCCTCCGGCGGCAGCCCCTTCGAGGCATACCATTCCTTCAGCCCCTCAATCGTGGTCGGCTGATCGGACGTGCTTCTTCTTACATTCGGATTCGGTGCTCCGCAGGACGGGCATTTTTCCAATGTATCGTCAAACATCGAGTCGCAGTATTCGCATTTTATCTTCATCTTTTTCCCCCTGGGGTGCCTGTCACTTTTGGCCTCTGGGTGCCTGTCACTTTTCGCCCTTAGGTGCCTGTCACTTTTGGCCCTTAGGTGCCTGTCACTTTTGACCCAAAAGTGACAGGCACCCAATCGGCACCCTGAGAATATTATAAAACGGCGTCCTGCATTTGTTCAAGGAAAACACTATAACACCTATTTTTTACTTGACGTTTCCAAATAAACAACATATCATAAAAGTATATCGAAGTATATCAAAGTATATCACGCAAATCGGATATAATTTCATGCTCTTCGCAAGGAGGTTTGCCATGGCATCTGTATCAAAAACCAATCCCTATGTAATCAGCTTCGGGAGAATTCCCAGCCATTACATAGAAAGAAGTCTTATAATTGATGAAATACTTGACAGCATTAACAGCGATATCATTCAAAGTCAGGCGTATAAAATAACCGGCATACGCGGAACCGGCAAAACAGTGACTCTTTCTGCCATAGAAAGAAAACTTAGAGATGACAAAAACTGGATTGTAATCGGTGTAAAACCGGAATCAAATATATTGGAAGATATTATCGGAAATATATATAACGATGTTCCGTACCTGTCATCATTTTTCAAAACAAGCCTGAACTTAAGTAAGTTCGGCATTGGAGTCAATATAGAACATGTTAACCCTGTTACAAGTCTTGATTCCGCTTTGAAGAAAATTCTCGTGGAACTGAATCGTCTGGGGAAAAGATTGTTAATTACAATCGATGAAGTCAAAAATACCCCCTATGTACGTGATTTTATTCAGGAATTTCAGATTTTGATACGACAGGATTTGCCCATTTTTCTGATTATCGCCGGTCTGTATAATGATGTAGCGGATTTGGAAAATGCTGACCATCTGACATTTTTTCTTCGGGCGGAAAAATACGAGATGAAGCCGTTGAATCTCACTATGATTCGCAAAGACTATATGAATACTCTCCGTGTTAGTTTTGATGTTGCCGATCAAATGGCACTTCTGACAAACGGCTATGCTTTTGCCTATCAGGCTTTGGGTAAGTATATGTGGGACTTAAAAGCAAAAGAAATTACGGAAGACGTGCTGGTGCATTTTGACGAGGCGCTTTCGGAAAAAGTGTATCAAAAAATATGGAGTGAACTGACTCCGAAAGAACGATGGTTTTTAAGTTTTATTGTACAAAAAGACCAGATGCCTGTAAGTGAACTTTTGGAAATAACAGGTCAGAAGAAAAACCAGTTTTCAAAACCGAGAGATGTCCTAAAGAAAAAAGGAATCATTGATACATCCACAAGAGGCGTGGTTAGCGTCAGGCTGCCCCGTTTCAAAGAATTTGCAGAATCGCAAAAAGACATGGAATAAACGGTCATTTTGACAACCGGATGAAATACAATGGACACGAATACCGAAAAAACACTTCGCAAATCAAAAAAACTCAAAATGTGGCAGATTATTCTGATAAGCCTCGGGATCGCTGTCGTGCTCACACTCGGCTATCTGGCATATGAAAGCATCGCTCTCGTAACCACCGGCCTGCCGCCGATTCATCGCGAACAATGGGGCGGAGAATGCCGGATAGAAACCGGTCTGTTCTGGTCTGTAACCATATTGGAGCCGATGACGAGCATCGATGATCCGGTCGCGCCGTCTCCCGATATCCGGAATTTTCGTGCGCCTATGCTTCTTGTGTCTGTGCTGACGATTTTTGCGGCCGCATGGATAATATTAAGCCTGATTAACGGCAAATGGAAAACGGTCCTTATCGCAGTCGGCGCCGTCGTAATCGGAGCTTTACTGTTTTGGGGCGGAAAAAAGATACAGAAAAAAATCAATGAAACTCCCGAAAAACTGATAAAAATCGAAATCTACACCACGGACATTCGGCCCGGTCAGTGTTTTGCGGTGGAGTATCCGCGAAACGCCTATTATCTTGTAAAAGCCGGAGAAGAGGGTAAATTCGGAAGAACGGAAACCAGGAAACTGGAAAACAGCGTCAGTACGGACGATGTTTCAAAAGCGGAGCTGAACGAGATTATCGCAGCGGTCCGGAAAGTTGATGAAAACTCGAATGACAATTATAAAGAGGATGTTGCATATTTCGTGTCGGTTCATTATGCGAAGAGAAAAGGGTATGGTACCGTTGGCGCTTTCGGTTACGGCGGATACCCGGAAGGATGGGATGAACTGGTTGCTCTTACAAACGACCTTTGCGGCGGGGATTATCTTTCCGAAACCCCGACCGTGCAATCACTGACGGAGGAGTGGTTTTCCGAGACATTCGGAATTTACGAGGAAGACCTCCCGGACGGCGTCACCGTGGATCATTTTATGAAATCCCAGCGGATCGATATGAATTTCCTCAGCGGATACCGGAATCATTATCCATTTGATGCAAAGAAGCATTATGAGAGTTTTATGGATTACTATCAGTGATGTTGCGTAAAGTTTTGCAATTATGGAGGCTCCCAAGATTGTGACACTTCTGTGACATTTCCTTTGCTATGATATAAAAAAAGAGACAACAGACCGCAAAGGAGGTGCTCATTATGAAGAAGACTATGACAAAGCTTATTACATTCATCACAACAATCTGCCTGGTACTTGCCTTTCCGATCACTTCATTTGCAGCCGGTCCTCATGACCCGCACAGAACATATGAGGAAGCATTAGCGTACTATGAAAAATTACAGTCCAGTCAGGTAAACATCGAATTTTCACAAAGAGCATTATATACCGCAAATGAATCCATATTATATGCAAGAAAAATCGTAGGCGTAAATCCGGATGGAACCTTCCAAATCGGACCCTGGGAATGCATCTCCCACCGCTACAATGTATGCTACTGCGAAGACAAGAACATCACTCTTCCCGCAACTTACGTGTCTTTCGCTTACAGCTACGACATCATGTGGGGAACGGACTGGCCGTTCAGCGCCATGTTCTGGAACAGCACAAAAGAGCCGGCAAGAAACATTTCGATTTTGATCAGCGGCGGAGTCAGAACACCTGATGTACTGATTTACGTAAATGACAGACAGATCTATCATAACGATAACTGCTCCGCACACAACCAGTGGATTCCGCAGTAACTGCAGATTTTATAATAACAACGGATTTCACAATAACTGTAAATTCCACCGGAACAATGGATTTCACAATAACTGTAGATTCCACCGGAATTGATAAAAAATAATTTGACATCAAAAATCCCCTCCTCTCATTCATCTAAAATGTGAGGAGGGGTTTTCTTGTTTCTCAAAAAAAACATTTTAAAAAGTATATCGAATTCTTTAAAGTATATCAGAGTATATCGAAATATCCAAAGTATATCAGAGTATATCAAAGTATATCAGCACATTTCCCGATCAGTTTAAGATCCGCCGGCAGCCAGTCCACGCTGTTTAACTGTTCTTTGGTAAGCCACCTTGCG
>OMRN01000297.1 GCA_900313265.1 uncultured Lachnospiraceae bacterium
CAAGGCGCTTAAGAGTGACGGCGAAATCGAAAAAGAGATGTCCTCGTACTTTGCCTATATAAAGAACCAGAAGGAAATGCTGGAAAGCGAGCGGGGCGATGAGTATGAAGAATATTATGCGAATCTTTTAGGCGAATACGAATCCTCCACGGAGCTTCCTTCCGATGTTTCTAAGGCAGCAGAACCCGGAAAGAAGAAGTTTGCTTACGGAACCTTTGACGAAAATCTGGTATCAAAAGCCTGCCGGAATTTAAGTGTTTCCGAAGCCGGATTGTTCCTTGCAGCTCTTGACTATACGCTTGCGAGAGTATCGGTATCCGATAAGATTTATCTTGCAACTATTTCAAGCGGCCGGTCGGATGTCCGCTTTGCGGATACGTTCGGAATGTTTGTAAATACGCTGCCTTTAGCGGCAAAACTTTCCGACGGAACGGTCAATGATTTTGTAAAAGAGGTTTCCGACGGACTGCAGAAGGCAATGGACCACGAGAATTATCCGTTTGCGGAAGTGGCCGCAAAGTGGGGCTTTGATATTCACGTTATGTATGAATATCAGCGCGGTATCGTGGAAAAACCGGATATTCCGGGTCTTGTAAAGGTGGAAGGAATCGAAACACCGGAAGCGAAGTTCGGCATTACCGTAAGGATTGTCGATAAAGCAAGCGGCCCTGCCATCGAGGTTGAGTTTAACGATGCTCTTTACACGGACAAGGCAATCGATGAGTTTATCAAATCCTATGCCATTGTTATCGAAAAGTTTGCAAAATACGGACGAAACAGACTCCGCGGCATTACGCTTCTGGATAAAGAAAGAGAAGAGGTTCTCTTAACATATCATTCCAGGGATGTGAAACCCGAGATTGATCCGTCTGTTTTATTCCATTCGGGTATTGAAAAGCATGCACGCCTTACGCCGGATAAGCTTGCGATAACGGCTGTGGACGGTGATTACACTTATAAAGAACTTGACGAAAATGCAAACCGCATTGCCAATGCTTTGATTAAAAATGGCATTAAAACGGGAAGCCGCGTCATCCTTCTTTTACCGCGTACAGCCGGATTTTTCTTTGCCCTGTACGGAACCCTCAAAGCAGGCGGTGCGTATATCCCGTGTGATCCGAATTACCCCATTGAGAGAGTACGTCATATTATCGACGATTCCGGGGCGGATTTAATTATTACCACGGCGGACAAGGCGGAACGGTTTACGGATAAGCCGGCAGCGGATATTGCAAGCCTGCTTGCGGAAGAAAATACATCCAAACCGGAAGTAAGTATTACGCAGGATGACCTGGCATACTTAATCTATACGTCCGGATCAACCGGCAAGCCGAAAGGCGTTATGTTAAAGCACAGAGGCATCGTCAATTATGTGACGGCTGTACCGGATAACATTCTGATGCATGCGATGGCCGAAAGAGGGCATGTTCTTACCGCCGTTACCACCTTCTCCTTCGACTTCTCGATTAAAGAGTGGGGAGGACCTTTATTTAACGGCCTGACGCTTTCCGTTGCATCCGATGAGGAAATCAATGATGCAAACAGCCTTGCGGCAAGAATGAAGGCAACCGGAACCGATGTCTTCGGCTGCACGCCGTCAAGACTCCAGACCCTTATGGAGTCGGCGGACTTTAAGGAGGCGATTGAGAACTGTAAGATTCTCATTAACGGTGGAGAGAAATATCCGGAACAGCTTCTGTTAACACTGAAGAAAAATAAGGACAGACTTTTATTTAACACTTACGGTCCTACGGAGACGACCGTATCTTCCAATACGCAGGAACTGTCGGGATATGATTCCGTGAATGCCGGTCGTCCTCTTCCGGGCGTTGTCGAATTTATTGTGGACCTTGACGGAAACGAAGTTCCCGCAGGCGTTACCGGTGAACTTTATATCGGCGGCATCGGTGTTGCCGCAGGATATAACAACCTGCCGGAAATGACGGCGGAGAGGTTCATCGATTATAACGGAATCAGGGTTTATAAATCCGGAGACTTCGCAAGATGGCTTGATAAGGGCAATGTGGAGATTCTCGGAAGAAGAGACAATCAGATTAAACTTCGCGGACTCCGTATCGAACTTGACGAAGTGGATTCGGTTCTTTCCTCTGTCGAAGGAATCGGACGTACGGCCGTGAAGATTGAGAAAATCAACGGCATTGAGCATCTGTGTGCATGGTTTACGGCAGACCACCCGGTGGATATCGGAAATCTGAAGAAAGAACTGGGCAGAACCTTGACGAACTATATGGTTCCGACCGCTTATATGCAGCTTGAGGAAATGCCCGTAACACCAAACGGCAAGTTAGACTTAAAGAGTCTGCCGGTTCCCGAACTGTACCGTGCCAACAATTCCGGTGCTCCGGAGACACCTGCGGAGAAGGATTTTGCCGATATATTCGGAAAGATTCTTCATGTTGAAAACATCGGCGCAAACGAGAATTTCTTCGATCTTGGCGGAACCAGCCTTTTGGTTACCAATGTTGTAATCGATGCGAATAAACGCGGCTATACGATTACGTTCGGAGATGTTTTTGACAATCCCACACCGAGGGCTTTGGCCGATTTAACCGGCGGCGCCGGCAGTGTGGCAAAACAGGCGGATAATGAAGATAAAGAAGTCAGCGATTACGATTATTCGGCCATTAACGAAGTTCTTGCGAAAAACAATCTTGAGAACTTTAAAAAGGGTGAAGCAAAGGATATCGGTGATGTGCTTCTTACGGGAGCTACCGGATATCTCGGCATTCACATTCTGCATGAACTGATTACAGGCGGAGAGAAGAAGATTTACTGCCTGCTCCGGTCCCAGGCGGATGAACCGGCGGATGACAGGCTGGCAAGAATGTACTTCTACTATTTCGATTCGAACATCAAACCGCTGTTCGGAGAGAGGCTGATTGTAATCGACGGGGATATTACGGATCCTGAGATTCTGGTAACGTTAGAAGATAAGGGCATCAATACGGTTATCAACTGTGCGGCGGTGGTAAAACATTTTGCCAGCGGAACGCTTATCGAAGATGTCAATGTGGGAGGAACTGTGAACCTGGTTGAGTTCTGCTTAAGAACCAAGGCCGCCATGATCCAGACATCTACCATGAGTGTGGTAACCTCGGCATTTAAGGATGTCATACCGGAAGGATTCCTGCCGGATGAGCGGACACTTTACTTTAACCAGCAGCTTGAAAACAAGTACATTCATTCCAAGTTCTTGGCGGAGAGAGCGGTTCTTGAAGCCATTGCAACAAAGGGGCTGGAAGGAAAAATCATGAGATTCGGAAACCTTGCGGCAAGACATTCCGACGGAGAGTTTCAGATTAATTTTGCGACAAACTCGGCCATGGGACGTCTTAAAGCCTTTGCGATGCTTGGATGTGCATCCTTCGACCAGCTTGACAAGACGATGGAATTCTCACCGATCGATGCCTGCGCCAAAGCGGTAGTCATGCTTTCGGGAACGCCTTCCGAGTGCACCATGTTCCATGTATTTAATAACCAGAATATTTCCATGGAAGGTATTTTCCACGAACTCGGCACTTTAGGTTATAATATTGACTATGTGGAACCGGAGGAGTTTGCCAAAGCGTTTGCCATGGCCCAGTCCGATCCGGATAAGGCTTCCGAACTGACCAGCATCATGGCGTATATGCCGGCTCCGGGAGGAAGGGAATCGGTAAGACTTACCAGACAGTGCGGTTATACGATGCAGGTTCTTTACCGTCTCGGATTTGCATGGCCGGTAACCACATGGGATTATATTGAGAGATTTGTATCCGCACTTAGCGGACTCGGATATTTTGAATAGGAGTTAAAGGAGGACATTATGACAATCACAAAAACAGTAAACGGAAGCGAAGCAACCTTAAAGGTGGACGGATGGCTTGATACACAGGCATCTCCGGATATGCAGCAGGAACTCGATGCGCTCGAACCGGGAATTGACAGCCTTGTTCTTGATTTTGCCGATCTTGAATACATTTCATCTTCCGGTGTCAGGATAGTGGTTGCTGCGTATAAGAAAATGGACGGAGCGCTGGTTGTAAAGAATGTTTCTTCCGGTATCATGAGTATCTTTAAAGCGACCGGAATCGATAAAAAAATAAGGTTTGAATAATGCATAAGAAACCACGATTATCAATTATCATACAAATTGCTATTGTATTCATTCTCGCAATGAGTCTGTCTTTCTGTGCGGGATTGCTTTTCGGCAGGCATTATCTGATGAAAAGAGCGGTTGAGGTGAATATGTATACGGCAAACGATCTTGCCAATCTGGTAAGGTATTATCTTGAACCGCTGATGCCGATTGACTCCTTAAGCGATGAGCACAAGGAGCAGACAAGAACCCTTTTCAGGGAATTCTGTATTAATTTCGATTATAAGTATGTATATCTGTACATGCCCTCGGAAGACGGAACTCTGACGTACTATTTCTCCGCTGCGCAGGACGATGCCATGGATGAGGAAATACAACGGATCCGTCCGTTCGGAAGCACGATTAAAAGGGATTTGTTCAAAGATGAGGAAAGTATCCTTAAGGGTGAAGAGGATGAAGGATATGAGTTTGTTGATGACCGATACGGCAATGTGTGTGAATTTATGTTTGCCTTAAAGGATCAGGATGGGAATCTTTGCGGAATTATCGGTATTGACGATGATATCTCGGATGTTCGAAAAGATTTAGCCAGAGAACAGAGTACCCTGCTGGTTTTAATGCTGGTTTATTTTCTGGTTGCCATTCTTGTATCGCTGGTTCTTATAAAGAGATTTGTCATTCTTCCGATTGATAATCTTTCAAAGAGAATGAGACGGTTCATAGAAGACAAGGATGCCGGAACAACGGAAGTCAAGACGATTTTTGCTGACGAAGTGACGGATATTCATGATTCCTTTAACAAGATGGCAGGTGATATTACAGCATACGTTAAGGATTTAAAAGAGCTTACCACGGAAAAGGCAAGGAACGAGACGCAGATTGAAGTGGCAAGAAAAATCCAAAGAGATATTGTTCCACCCGATTACAGTCTGACCGGCAACGGATGCGACATCTTCTGCGTTGAAAAGCCGGCTAAGGCGGTCGGCGGAGATTTCTATGATGTATTCTATATTAGCGAACGGGAAATCTGTGTGACAGTCGGGGATATATCGGGAAAGGGAATTTCGGCGGCTCTCTTTATGGTCATGGTTAAGACGAACTTAAGGAATTATGTTAAAACCGGAGAATCTTTGTCGGACGTCCTTCGAAGAGTGAACCGAGAAGTTTGCGCTTCCAACTCACAGGATATGTTTGCAACGGTATTTCTTTCGGTGTTAAATACCGAAACAGGTGTACTCCGATATGCCAATGCAGGACATGAACAGCCTCTTGTTATTTGCAATGAGCCGTATTATTTAACTCCGGATACCGGTATGGCGCTCGGACTTTTTGAAGATGCCGCGTTTAAGGAGGAAGAGTGCACACTAAAGGATGGTCAGGGCATTCTCGTTTACACGGACGGGGTTGCGGAATCCATTAATACCGGTAAAGAACAGTACGGCATGGACAGAATCAAAGAAACCGTGCATGGTTTGTCTGCTTCCTGTAACCGTTTTGAACCCGAAGAAGCCGTGAATGCCGTGATTGATTCGGTAACAAACTTTTCAAAGGATATGGAACAGTTTGATGATATTACCTGTGTTACGTTAATTTACCGGAATAATGAAGAGGACAGGCTGCATCTGAAACCCGACATGGCTTCATTTGAAATCGTAAAAGAGAAAATGATTGAAGTTTTGGGAAATACGGAAGAAAGCAGAAATATGATCATGGCCTGTGAAGAGATGTTCTGTAATATCGTGAATTATTCCGGAACCGATTCAATCAGCGTTGTTTTCCGAAGAGTGTACGATTTATTCTCGATTGAGTTGGTTGACAGCGGTGTACCTTTTGATCCGATTAATGCCGTAATCCGGAATAAGGATTTCTTAGAACTGGATACCGGCGGAATGGGAATCAAACTTGCACGATTAAATTCCAAGGAGATGGTTTATAACCGGATGTACGGCAGGAATCATCTGATTATGAAATTCGAAATACCTTCATAAATGTTAACATCATATGCTTTCTGTGATATAATCGCGTCTGGAAAGCTGGTGATTACGTTGAAATACAATAAAAAGGATTTGTTTGAATCCATGCATCCGGCTAAGGCACTGGCGATTATGGCGGTGCCTACGGTTGCAAGTCAGATGATTCTTTTAATCTATAATATTGCCGATACCTGGTTTATCGGAAGGACAGATAATCCGTCCATGATCGCGGCCTCGAATCTGGGCCTGACCGTATATTTAATAGCAGCCTCCATAGCGAATGTCTTCGGAGTCGGAGGCGGGGCTTTAATGGTCCGGTTAATCGGAGAGAAGAGGACGGAGGATGCAACAAAAGTGGCATCCTACAGCATCATTGCATCCGGTATTGCAGCTCTTGCATTCTCTATACTTACCCTCATTTTTATGACGCCGCTGCTACGGCTTCTCGGTGCGGAAGATATGACGCTTTTCTACGGAAGGCAGTATCTTCTTACTACGGTTGTGCTTGGCAGTATTCCGACAATTTTATCCATGAGCATGCCGCAGATTTTAAGGAATGCTGGGTATTCCAAAGAAGCGGGAATCGGAGTGGGCGTCGGCAGCCTTTTAAATGTGCTGCTCGATCCGCTGTTCATGTTTGTGATTCTGCCGAAAGGAAACGAAGTACTGGGTGCCGGAATTGCAACCATGCTTTCAAATGTATTCTCGTTTCTTTATTTCATATGGATTTTTCGGAAAGTCAGAAATGAAAGTGTAATAAAGATTTCCTTTAAGAGAGGAAAAATCGATAAGAAGGATTTGTCGTCGTTATATATGGTCGGAGTTCCGGCCGCCATCAGTATTTTTCTCTTTGACCTTGTAACCATCGTCATTAACCGTCTGGCAACCGGATACGGGGATCATGTAATTCCTCTTGCGGCGATGGGTATCGTACTGAAACTGGAGAGGATTCCGATTAATACCTGTCTCGGAATCTGTCTCGGAATGGTACCGCTTGTTGCCTATAATTACGGCGCAAGAAATTTTGAGAGAATGGAAAAAATTTCGGATTTGGCCAGACGGGTAATTCTCGGTTTCGCCACGCTCTGCATGTTGGTGTTTTTCTTTTTCTCCGGGCCGATTGTCGGACTTTTTACCCATGAAGAAAGAACCGTTTCCCTGGGCGCGATATTCTTACAGGGACGGTGCCTGGCACTTCCGTTCATGATGCTCGGCTATCACATCATCAACTTCATGAATGCCGTCAACAAGGGAAAAATTTCGTTCCTTTTGGCAATCTTAAGACATGTGATTCTGCTGATTCCGTGCCTTCTTTTGATGAACCGCTTTATGGGAATGCCGGGATTAATCTGGGCACAGCTTGTGGCGGATTTCATCAATACGGCGATTGCATTCCTGATTTTCCTGCGTGTCCGAAAGGGGATTATGGGAAGTTAGTGGGAGAGCATATATCTGGTAACCGCGGCACATCTTTCGGCGGCATCGTGCTCAAACTGGGTATAATCAACATTGGCAGAACCGTCCGCTTTGTCGGCAATCGCACGGATGATGACAAAGGGAACGTTATTG
>OMRN01000475.1 GCA_900313265.1 uncultured Lachnospiraceae bacterium
CGAAACGAAAGAGCGGCTTATGAAATTCACCGAAAAGCCCGGACCGGATTCGGTGGTCATCACTCCGCATATGGCGGAAGCGGCAAGGCTTCTTAAAATTTCCGTTGATGAAATAAAGGAAAACCGCGTGGCAGCAGCCGGAAGACTCAGTGATGAAGGCCGTGTGATTTGTGTGCTGAAAGATGCCAGAACCATCGTGACGAAACCGGGAGATACGAAGGACAGATTCGTCTATGTCAATACGACCGGGAACAGCGGCATGTCCAAAGGCGGATCAGGCGATGTTTTAGCCGGACTGACAGCAGGACTCCTGGCAAGAAACAAAGCCTGCGTGAAAAATGATTATGAATTGGTCTGTGCGGCCGTTAACATGCACGGCTTAGCCGGAGATGCGGCCCGTGAGAAACTCGGGGAAGAGCAGATGCTTCCGGGAGATATGCTTGCATTCGTATAGAACATTTGTTCTGAAAAATATGGACAAACAGACGGAAAAATGGTATGCTGATGTTTAGCATACCGTTTGTTTTATTTGAAAATAATGCGAAGTCACTACCACAAATGTCTTCGATAAAAAGCCTCAAAATACTAAAACAAAAAACATCAAAAGGTCTTGAAGCCGATGGCGTGCTTCACCTTAATGATGGCAGATATGCTTTAATAGAGTTTAAGCTCGGACAAACAGAGGTTGATGATACAAGATTTTGAAGGATTTTGACAAAGATGAACTTTGAATTACACTCGGATTACAAACCTACCGGCGACCAGCCACAGGCTATAAAGGAATTAGTTGAGGGTTTCAAAGCGGGCAACCAGTTTGAAACTCTGCTTGGTGTGACCGGATCGGGAAAAACATTCACAATGGCGAACGTTATAGCGGCCCTGAATAAACCGACACTGATCATTAGCCACAACAAAACCCTTGCCGGTCAACTCTACGGGGAGATGAAAGAATTCTTCCCCAATAATGCTGTGGAGTATTTCGTCAGTTATTACGACTATTATCAGCCGGAAGCTTATGTCCCTTCGTCGGATACCTATATCGAAAAGGACTCCTCCGTCAATGATGAGATTGACAAACTTCGTCTTTCCGCAACGGCATCACTTACGGAACGAAGGGATGTTATTATTGTTTCGAGCGTTTCGTGCATCTACGGACTGGGCAGTCCGGACGATTACATGGGGATGGTTCTGTCCCTGCGGCCCGGAATGAATAAAGACCGGGATGATGTCATCCGCGGTCTGGTTGCCATGCAGTATGACAGGAACGATATGGATTTAAACCGCGGATGTTTCCGCGTACACGGAGATACGGTGGAGGTTGCACCGGCCGAAAATACGAAGGTGGTGTTCCGGATTGAATTTTTCGGGGATGAAATCGAGAGAATATCGGAGGTGGATCCGGTAACCGGAAAGGTGAACTGCGTTTTAAACCATGTGGCGATTTTTCCGGCTTCGCATTATGTGGTTCCGGCGGATAAAATGGCGAGAGCCTGCGATGAGATTGAAGAGGAATGCAAGGAACGGGTTGCCTTTTTTAAAAGCGAGGACAAGCTTTTGGAGGCACAGCGGATTGCGGAGAGGACCGGTTTTGATGTGGAAATGCTTCGTGAGACCGGTTTCTGTTCCGGAATCGAGAATTATTCGCGAATCTTAAGCGGAAAGAAACCGGGAGAGCCGCCCGGGTGTCTGCTGGACTTCTTTAAAGGGGATTTTCTGCTTATTGTGGATGAGTCCCATATGACCATTCCACAAATCGGCGGCATGTACCACGGCGACCGTGCCAGAAAGAAAACATTGGTGGAATACGGATTCCGTCTGCCTTCCGCACTCGATAACCGGCCGCTTTCCTTTGAGGAATTCGAAGACCACTTAGATCAGGTACTGTGTGTATCGGCAACTCCCGCCCAGTATGAAAAAGACCATGAGGTCCTGCGGGCCGAGCAGGTAATCCGGCCGACCGGACTTTTGGATCCGGAGGTGGATGTGCGTCCCGTGGAAGGGCAGATTGACGATCTGGTCGGAGAAATAAGGAAAGAAACCGCGGCGAAGAACAAGGTTTTGATTACGACGCTGACAAAAAGGATGGCGGAGGATTTGACCACTTATCTGGAAGGGGTGGATATCCGTGTCAAATATCTGCATTCCGATATCGATACCTTAGAACGTGCCGGAATTATCCGGGATCTCAGACTGGATAAATTCGATGTTCTTGTCGGAATCAACCTTTTAAGAGAGGGTCTGGACATTCCGGAAATCAGTCTGGTTGCGATACTCGATGCGGATAAGGAAGGATTCTTAAGGAGCGAAACGTCGCTCATTCAGACCATCGGACGTGCGGCCAGAAACAGTGAAGGTCATGTTATCATGTATGCCGATAACATGACGGATTCGATGAAAGCGGCGATTGACGAGACGAACCGCAGACGGCGGATTCAGCAGCAGTACAACGAAGAACACGGCATTACGCCGACGACGATAAAGAAGGCGGTTCGCGACTTGATCAGCATTTCGAAAAAGATTGCGGCGGATGAGAAGAAATTCGAGAAAGATCCCGAATCGATGAGCCGTGCCGAACTCGAGAAACTCTACACCACTCTCGAGAAAGCAATGAAGAAGGCGGCTGCCGAACTCGATTTCGAAAGTGCCGCCGAACTCCGTGACAAAATGCTGGAGGTTCGCGCGCACCTCGCAAACTGACATTATTCGAAATGTTATACATTTTCGAATTCCCTGTCTTGGCTCGCGTCGCACTTGGCAATACTTCGACGGGAATCGGTTGTGTTTGCAACTTCAAGCATA
>OMRN01000075.1 GCA_900313265.1 uncultured Lachnospiraceae bacterium
AAGTTTGGAATTGCTGATGATGTATACGTTGGAAACAGAGAGGATGTGCAACGTGGAATGTGGGTATGTGATGACCATACATGGAAGAAAAAGATTAATGAGAAAAACATTACGATTCTACAGTGTTTCTCTAATTCTCCGGATGATGATCATGTTTGTATAGCTTTTTATGATGAATCTTTGGCAGATTGGTGAAAAAAATAAGTACTGTTGTTTTGGGCTTGGCTATAAAATCGTTTTCAATAGCAAGAAATAATAACCTTCCAAATGTTAAGTAATACATTATAGCAATAGTAAATAATTAAATACGGATATAAAACTATTCACATGTGCGGAGGAAATTATGAATACGAAAGTAACGAACAAATTTACATTGATGTTTTTAAGCGTCATGTTTATGCTGCTTTTGGCCGGTTGTGCTCTTTTTCAAAAAGACATTTCCGGTGTATATACTACGGATATTCTGATTCGTGATATTTATGATGAGGAATTGATTCAGGAATATGAAGAGTCCGGGATGGGATTTTTCCTTGATATACCGGTTTCGTTTGTATTCGAACTGAACAAAGATAATACTTTTTCCTTTCATGCGAATGTAGATAGTTTTAAACAGAGTGTTTACAATGCGCTGGATGACAATATTGATGTATTTCTGGAATCCGCATTAAATGAGCACGGAATAATGCAGGATCGTTATGAGGATTATGCAAAATATGCCGGATATGAAGATTATGAGGATATGAAGGCATCATATCTTGAGAAAATGAAGCAAACGCTTGAAGATGATACGGAAATGTGGGAAGGGGTTTCGAAAACCGCAGAAGGAACATATGAGGTAAAGAAGGATCAGGTGATGTTTACGACTGTAGATGACGGAATTGGTTTTGAACAGGCAACAATTAATGAAGACGGTTCATTATCTCTGGAAACCAGCCTGGATGAATCGGACAATAAGATTACGATGGTGTTTAAACCATAAGAGGGATTTTTATTTTAATTCATTAATTCTGCTCGAAAGCCTGCTGCTTTTGCGTTTGGGAAACGGGCCTTCCAGATAGGGTTGCAAATCCTCGGTTTGTTTCTTAATGAATTTCAAACAGTCTTTGCAGAATTTCAAAGATAAGCCGGCGTCGGTACCGACTTTAATCAAATCCGCATCGGAAATATCCTTTCCTTTGCCGAGAACAGAAGTGGTATGCTCGCCGAAATAGGTATTGCTGTAGGTTAAGTCATAAGCGGGAGCCAGCTTCCAACCGGATTTTTCGGTATATGTAAATGAGAAATTTTTGGAATGATCATCCAGGTTGTTCGTAAGAATGTTGAAGCACATAATCCGATAAAGCTGATCTTTATCGGATTTGCTGTCTTTAGTGAGAACCCGGACCAGTTTCATATAGGTTGAATAATCGCAGGTCGGTGCACGGAAATCCGTTTCCAAAAGTCCGGCGAAGGAAGCAGTCATGATTTTTGAACTGCCCTTTCGGTCAAAGCGTTCGGTCTTAAAATAGCCGTCACAAACGGCAGATTCAATCAATGCGGTTTCCGTCATTATAATGCCACATTTTTTGGCACAAAGAGAGTAGTCGTATTCACACTTCCCGCTTATGGAGGAATCTTCTTTAGCCGGGAATTTAACAATCCAGAACCGGTCGTTTTCGGTTAAAAGAACTTTTGGTCTGGTTCCGCCGCTGGAACCGGCAATGCGAAAAAGTAAATCCAACTGCTTCGACGTTTTGGAAGAGAGGATTTTGCTGCATTCTCTGGCAAGGCTGTCGTAGTTTATTCCGGCGGTGTCCATATTGAAATCCGCTTCTTTGGAAGGGTGATATTCCAGTGCTCCCATACCGGAATGCCCGATATAAGCAAGCCGGTCCAAAGCATTTATTGAAGATGCGGAAATTCCTATAGATTCCAGATAGCGGTTTAAAAGCAGGGCACCCCAGTTGTCCGGCAGACTGTCTGCAAAGATTCCAAATAATCCGCCAAAGTATTCTCTGGATTTCTCGGGCGGCACAAAGACGGTATTTTTCAGGGGGAGCGAAAGAGGGCTGATGGCAAAACCGTCCCGTATCCATTCATCCGAATATTGAAACGCAATTCGTTTATCCGGCATTTCTGCCAGAGTTCCCACTACTTTTCCATGATAAAAAACATCGAGTGTTTTACCTGCCATCGTTGATTACCTCGTCAATGCTTTTGTAAACAGGGGTTGTAAACAGGTTGTTCAGTTCATCGGTTAAGTCTAATTCCATGGCAATTTTAACCAGTGAAATTAAGGAAATCTGACCCGTCTGTTCGAATTTCTTTAATGATGCATAGCTTACATTGCTTCTGGCAGCTAGCTGTTGCTGGGTAATTTTTCTGCGTTTACGGATGTTTTTTATCCGCTTTGCGATTTTTAATGTGATGTCGGTTGGGGTGTCCCATATAAAGTCCATGATTGTATCCTCG
>OMRN01000304.1 GCA_900313265.1 uncultured Lachnospiraceae bacterium
AAACCAAAATTGCAAAGCAATTTAGGTTTGTGCGTCGCCCCAGCGTTGAATCATATTAAGTGGCTGCGTGCCATAGACCCATTCGGCGAAGTATCCCTTAGCGGATTACGTCGTAAATCAGGGTTTTGGCGGGTGGTGCCGAGGCCCCGATGGTGTAAGCGGCAGTAAATTTGTCGATGACGTTCCCGGGTACCGAATCGGAGTTATAGTACATGGTGGCAAGCGATTCGCCGCACTTGACAGGGTCACCGATTTTCTTATGAAGGACAAAGCCGACACCGGGATCGATGGAATCTTCCTTCTTTGCGCGACCTCCGCCTAACAGCATGGCGCACAGACCGATTTCCTCACATTCGATTTCCCGGATAAAGCCGTCCGATGCGGCAGGTATTTCCGTCGTATGTTTCGCCAAAGGCAAAAGTTCCGGGTGGAATACTTCTTCCTGGGCTCCGCCCTGGGCTTCGACAAACTGTGCCAGTTTATTTAATGCTTCACCGTTTGCTATTTTCTCATCAATCATGCGAAAAGCTTCTTCATGCGTTTCGCAAAGACCGGCCGAAAATAGGAATTGTTCGGTCAGTGCATAGATCAGTTCGGTAAAATCTTTCGGTCCGTTTCCTTTTAACGTTTCGATGGCTTCAATCACTTCAAGCGTATTTCCGACCGCATTTCCGAGCGGTTCATTCATATCGGTAATGACCGCCTTGGTCTTTTTGCCTGCTCCGTTTCCGATGGCTACCATTTCTTTGGCCAGTGCCGTGGAATCCTCGAGTGTTTTCATGAAAGCACCCTTGCCGGTCTTTACATCCAGGATAATAATATCCGCTCCGGCCGCCAGTTTCTTGCTCATTATCGATGAAGCAATCAGCGAAATATTTTCGACCGTAGCGGTCACATCGCGAAGCGCGTACAGTTTCTTATCGGCGGGTGCCAAATCCTTCGTCTGTCCCACAATCGCCATTCCGACATTATTGACCTGACGGATAAACTGTTCGTTTGAAATCTCGGTATGAAATCCGGTAAAACTCTCGAGTTTGTCAATGGTTCCGCCGGTGTGTCCAAGTCCGCGGCCGCTCATTTTTGCGCATTTTAATCCGAATGAGGCAAGAAGGGGAAGCAGGCTTAAGGATGTTTTATCTCCGACGCCTCCGGTAGAATGCTTGTCGACCTTAATTCCGTCAATCGCGGATAAATCCAGCGTATCCCCGCTTTGAACCATGGCTTTGGTCAAGGTCAGCGTTTCGGCTTCATTCATTTTCCGGAAATAAACTGCCATGGTAAATGCGGACATCTGATAATCCGGAATATCCCCTTTCGTATAACCTTCGATTAAAAACTGTATTTCATCATCCGAAAGAGTCTGTCCGTCTCTCTTTTTCTGAATTAAATCCACCGCTCTCATCGTTTTTCTCCGTAAAAGTCATTCTTGTTATTTATGATACGGTTCGTGATTCATAATCCGGAACGCCCGGTAAATCTGTTCGGATAAAATCACCCTCATCAGTTGATGAGGAAACGTCATATCCGAAAAACTTATGCTTTCGTCCGCACGCTTTAAAACCGCATCGGAAAGACCGAGTGAACCGCCGATAATAAAGTAAATTTGACTTTTCCCGGAAACCATAAGCCGACTTAAGTTTCCGGAAAAAGTCACACTATCCGTTTTCTTTCCTTTAATTGCAAGAGCATATACATAAGCTCCCTGAGGGATCTTTGCAAGAAGACGCTCTCCCTCTGTATTTTTTATTTTCTCTTCTTCCGCAGCCGATGCACCCTCCCTGCATTCTTCGTCCGGGACTTCCGTAACAGAGAATTTACAGTATTTCGAAAGCCGTTTTGCATATTCGTCTACGGCTTCCCGATAGAAAGATTCTTTACATTTCCCGACACATAATACGGTAATTGTCACTTAATCCTCCCATGAAGTTTCCTGCCCGATAAGACCGTTTTCTTTATCCGCAAATGCAATTCATACGGCTTAAATTCTATAATCAGTCTTCATCCGGAAACAGTTCGGAATAATTCTCATCAAGCAGTCCGTCTATGGTAACATCGTCCACATTTTTAAACTTAGGTTCCCGTTTAATGGCACTTTTTAAGAAATCAACACGGGCAAAATACAAATCGTTTCCACCGCCTTTTCCAAGCATTTTATTGGCGGTTTCCACCGCTTCATGCTTGCAAAAATCCAGAATTTCATTCTTAATTTCGGTTTCGTCCACAATGGCATTTTTCAGTCTTTTTGCCGTGAAAAACGATGCGATTCCGCTGATAATCAGAATCAGAAATACGCATGCTAAGAATGCATAAAGAACAATCCCCGGAACACCGTTAATTTTAAGCGGTAAAACATGAAAAACAACGAGTGCTTCGAAAATCAGACCGATTAAACCGACAACAAGGAGTGAAATTGCGGAACTTTTCGCATCATCCGCTTTCTCTTTTGAAGAACGGAAAACCTTTTCTTCGACTTTCTCTTCTTCATCGTCCTCGTCGTAATCCTCATCGTCTTCATCATCGGATTCTTCCCCGGAATACGAAGAATCATCCTCTTCGTCCCCGTCTTCGTCTTCTCCGAATAAGGATTCCTGCATTTTTGCTCTCATCCGCTCGTTATATTCTTCGACGGCTTCTTTCCGCTTCTTCATATAGGCCTGAATGGCGAATGTAATCTGTTTCTGATTTTCTTCCTCCACCATCAAAAATGCCGTTCCGTCTTCATTCTCCACATGGGAATATCCTTTTAAACCGGTGGTATCTAAAAAATCCATGATTTCCATGACACTTGCCAAAGGAGCTTTTAACAGAGCTATTTTCTTTACTTCCTCTTCGGTAAGTTCATCCACCAGATCCACTCCGCAGTCGGCGCAGACCGTAAAACCTTCTCTGTATTCATTTCTGCATTTCGGGCACCAGGGCATCTTATACTATCTCCGATTTCTTTTCATAATTCTTTTTTGTGTTTCCTATTTGTTTAAATATTCGTCAATTCCCTTTGCAGCTGCACGTCCGGCACCCATGGCAAGAATTACGGTAGCTGCTCCGGTAACCGCATCACCGCCGGCATAAACGCCTTCTTTGGTGGTTGCACCGTCTTCACGGGCAATAATGCATTTTCTGCCGTTGATTTCAAGGCCTTCGGTTGTTGAAGAAATAAGCGGATTCGGAGAAGTTCCGAGAGCCATGATGACAACATCGCAGTCAATGACATATTCGCTTCCGGGAATTTCCACCGGACGTCTTCTTCCGGATGCATCGGGCTCGCCGAGTTCCATCTTAATACACTTAATTCCCTTTACCCAGCCGTTTTCATCTTCCAAAATTTCAACGGGATTGGTAAGAAGATGGAATTCAATTCCTTCTTCCTTCGCATGATGAACTTCTTCGGCTCTGGCCGGAAGTTCCGCTTCGCTTCTTCTGTAAACAATATAGGTTTCGGAACCGAGACGGAGTGCCGTTCTTGCCGCATCCATTGCAACATTTCCGCCACCGACAACAACGGTTCTTTTTCCGATCATAATCGGGGTTGTGGAATCCGGATTAAAAGCTTTCATTAAGTTGCTTCTGGTTAAATATTCATTCGCGGAGAATACACCGCTTAAGTTCTCACCCGGAATACCCATGAACTTCGGAAGACCTGCTCCGGATCCGATGAATACCGCATCAAAATGTTCTTTTTCCATCAGTTCTTCAATGGTTACGCTTTTTCCGATAATAACGTTGGTCTCGAATTTAACACCGAGGGCTTTTACGTTCTCGATTTCTTTTTTAACAACTCTTTCCTTCGGAAGACGGAATTCGGGAATACCGTAAACAAGCACGCCGCCGAGTTCGTGAAGTGCCTCAAATACGGTAACTTCATATCCGAGTTTTGCCAAATCTCCCGCACAGGAAAGTCCGGAAGGACCGGAGCCGATTACGGCAACTTTCTTTCCGTTCTTGTTCGGATTCTCTTTCGGATGAACATTGTTTTCGAATGCCCAGTCCGCCACAAAACGCTCGAGTTTTCCGATGGAAACGGCTTCTCCCTTGATGCCTCTTACACATTTGCCTTCACACTGGGTTTCCTGGGGGCATACACGGCCGCATACGGCAGGCAGTGAGGAAGAAAAGGTAATGGTATGATAAGCGCCTTCAAAATCGCCTTCTTTTACCTGTTTGATAAAATCCGGAATATGGATGGATACGGGACATCCCTGTACGCAAAGAGGATTCTTGCAGTTTAAGCATCTCGATGCTTCCTCCATTGCTTCTTCTTTGGTATATCCAAGGCATACTTCCTCAAAATTCGTAGCGCGGACCTTCGGTTCCTGCTCTTTGATGGGTACTTTCTTCATTACGTCCATTATTCTTCACCTCCGCAATTACCGCATCCGCCATGGTGGGTATTTCCTTCTTTGGCAGCAAGATAAGCTCTGCCTTCTTTTGTTTTGTACATCTGCTGACGTTTCATCGCCTGGTCGAAATCTACCAGATGACCGTCAAATTCCGGTCCGTCCACACAGGCAAATTTAATCTCGTCTCCGACTTTCAAACGGCATGCTCCGCACATTCCGGTACCGTCCACCATAATCGGGTTCATGGAAACGATGGTATGCAAATCAAACTTCTTCGTAAGAAGACATACGAATTTCATCATAATCATCGGTCCGATACATACGCAGACATCGTATTTCTTTCCCTCGGCATATAAATCTTCCAGCACCTTGGTAACCATTCCGCTTCTTCCGTAAGATCCGTCATCCGTAGTGATATAAAGATTTCCGGCAACCGCCTTCATTTCTTCTTCCATGATGACCAGATTTTTGGTTTTCGCACCGACAATGACATCAACATCCACACCGTGCTCATGCATCCATTTTACCTGCGGATATACCGGAGCCGTTCCGAGACCGCCGGCAACAAAGATAAATCTGGTATTTTTGAGTTTTTCCACATCCTCTTCCACAAACTCGGAAGGTTTGCCCAAAGGTCCCACAAAATCATGGAAGGCATCTCCTTCTTTTAAGGATGTCATAAGATAGGTGGCTTCTCCGATTACCTGAACCACGATGGTAACGGTTCCTTTTTCACGGTCATAATCACAAATGGTTAACGGAATACGCTCACTGTCCTCAAACGCACGGACAATCACAAACTGTCCGGGCTCACAACGGGAGGCGCATCTCGGTGCCAAAACGACCCATTTGTAAATGTTGTCTGCAAGCATTTTTGCTTCGAGAATTTTGTACATTTTAAATTTCCCTTTCTGTTAAATTAATCTTTATAAAATCATGTTCCGAAGGCAGCTAGTTCACTCTGGTATAAATATAGTCGCCGTCCGAATTCACTTTTATAATTCCGTAATCCGTATCATCCACGGTCGATACCGCATAAATGTAACCGGTCTTCATCATCGAATTCGAATTGTCATCCTGGTAATATTCGTTGATGACATAATAAACCGTATCGTTGATTTTAATGGCATTCTCACACATGAATAAAAGTCTTCCGGTTAAGTACTGCAGATTTCCGTCCGTATCCGTCATATTTCCCTGACTGTAACGGTAAACGGTAATGATATTGGCAGCCTCCGCAGCGGTAACCTCGGACTGGTCGATTAAATATAAATAATCCCTTACGGTTATTTCACTCGGAACATCATCGAAATTATAGGTAACAAACTGCAAGGTGGAGGATCCGAGCGGCATCATAAGCGGATACTTATATACGTTGCTGTTCTTGTTCGGTTCGCTTCCGTCGGTTGTATAATAAACCACACAGTCTTCCGGAATATCTTCCACAACAATCAGTTCCGGTTCCTCGATTTCACCGGAATCGATATTAACCTTCGGAGGATCCGGCATGGCAACGTTAATGGTGAATTCGCCTTCCGTAATCGGGCTCATAAGGCCGAAGGAATTGATATAAATCGCTTTGATATCAAATGCTCCCTTTTCAAGATATAAAGGTGCTGTATATTCATTCGATTCGTTATCCGGCGTAGAGCCGTCCGTAGTGTAATAGATTTTTCCGGACGTATTGGCCATGATTTTTAAATAAACCGGATCGTCGTATGCCCCCGGAGTCGCCGAAAATTCCGGCTGGGTTGCCAGATACTGCTGGAACTGATCCACGATTTCCGGATCGTTGCATTCCGCCAAAACGGAATTGATGGATTCAAAATCGCCCTGGCTTTCGTAAATTGAAAACAGTTTCTGATAGGCAACGACAACATCCGAATCAAAATCACGGATAATGTTACGGTAGGTAAGAATTGCGTTCTGCGTCTGGTTATTCTTTACATAGTATTCCGCCAGCTGATACTGAAGCGTCAAATCATCGGAATGCATATTGGCAGCCGATTCCATATAGGATACCGCATGTGCATAGTCGCCTGCTTCGAAGGCGCTGACCGCCTGCTCGTATTTATAATCAAATGAATTTCTCTTTACTCTTCCGCTGATAAACACGACGACCGCCACAATAATTCCGACAAGCGCAAGAAAAACAAGTCCGGCTGCGATTTTGGCAAAAACATTGTTTTTAATCATCTCAATGATTCTGCCGCTTCCGGTAAAGTCAAGCGCTTCTTCCACATCCCAGAATTCATCGGAAAATTCATCCTCAAAAAGTTCGTCATTCGTTTTCGGACGATTCTTTTTTTCGGGTTTCCTTGCAGAAGACGCTTTGTGGTTTCCGGAATTTCCGGAAGAGGATTTCTCCTCCATGGCAGCCGCTTTTGCCGCAGCCATTTTCTTTCTTGCCATCTTCTGCTTCTGTTCTTTGGACATTTTACGTATGTTTTCGGACGAAATTTCCTGTGTCGGAATACGCTTTCTTACTTCGTTCACGGGAATTTCTCTCGTCGGCATACGTTTTGTTTCTTCGCCGAGGCCGAAACGATTCAGCATTTCTTCATCAACACCCAAATCCAGTTCGGCATCGTCATCTTCATCCTGTTCATCCCAGCCCATAGTGGCAATCACCCCTGACAGGGATTCTTCAATACTGCTTTCTACTTCGGGATCAAAATCGGGGACGAAATTGATTTCACAACCGCAGTTGTAACAAAGAAATGTTCCGTCTTTAATTTTGGCTCCGCAATTCGGACAGTTCATTCATGAATCTCCTTAACAAATTAATACCTATACCCAATCATTCATCCAAACATAATAAATATATTTCATCTTACAATAAAACCATCGCATTAAATCTGCCGGTTATCGTTTTTCAAAACCTTCCACACAGTTGTTCATCAGCATCGCAATTGTCATCGGACCGACGCCTCCGGGAACCGGTGTGATGGCGCTGGTATGAGGTGCCACATCATCATAATCCACATCACCGCAGAGTTTCTTTCCTTCGAGACGATGAATTCCGACATCAATAACAACCGCGCCTTCCTTAACGTATTCTGCCGTAATCATTCTCGGCTTTCCGATGGCAACGATTAAAATATCGGCTCTTTTTGCCACTTCTTTTAAGTTCTTCGTACGGGAATGGCATACCGTAACCGTCGCATTTTCACGAAGCATCAGTAAGGACATCGGTTTGCCTACAATATTGCTTCTGCCGATAATCACGCATTCTTTTCCCTCGATTTCGATATTGCTTCTTTTGAGCAGTTCGATAATGCCGGCCGGTGTGCACGATACGAATCCGGGCTGGCCGATGCAGAGTTTTCCGACATTTTCCGGATGAAATCCGTCCACATCCTTTGCGGGTGAAATCGTTTTAATCACGGTATCTTCGTTAATTCCGGCGGGAAGTGGAAGCTGTACTAAAATTCCGTTTACTTCCTCATCTTCGTTTAATTTCCGGATTAATGCAAGAAGTTCTTCCTCGGTCGTCGTCTCCGGCAGTTCATACGATAAGGATTTAATCCCGATGTATTCACATGCTTTTTTCTTGTTTCCGACATAAACCGTCGATGCGGGATCATTTCCTACCAGAATCACCGCCAGGCAGGGAACCTTTCCGTCAGCCGATAAAACGGCAACCCTCTCCCGGCACTCATCCTTAATCATCTGGGAAATTGCTTTTCCATCAATAATCTGCGGCATAATCATTCTCCTTCAAATCAGAAAAGTCCTGTAATTTTTCCGTCTACCACATCAATATTCAAAGCCGCCGGTGCTTTCGGAAGTCCCGGCATGGTCATAATCTGACCGGTAATCGCAACAACAAATCCGGCACCTGCGGATACGTAGCACTCTCTTACTTCCAGAAGATATCCGCTCGGGCGGCCTAACTTGGTCGGATCGTCGGATAAGGAATATTGTGTCTTGGCAACACAGATCGGGAAATTACCGAATCCGAGTTCCGTTAACTTCTTAAGCTGTTTCTTTGCGGCATCGGAATAGTTCACTCCGTCTGCTCCGTAAATCTCTTTTGCGAGTGTTTCGATTTTCTCCGTTAAGGATAAAGAATCCTCATAAAGCGGATGGTAATGGCTTTCTTTGGTTTCGAGGGTATTCAGTACGGCTTTGGCAAGTTCGATACCTCCGTCGCCGCCTTTTTCCCATACTTCGGATAATGCAAAATCACATCCTCTTTCCTCGCAGAACTGTTTTACATAAGCGGTTTCCGCTTCGGTATCTGTAACAAACGAATTTAAGGTAACCACTACGGGAACACCGTATTTCTGAAGATTTTCAATATGCTTTTCAAGGTTTACGATGCCTTTTTTCAGTGCATCGAGATTCTCCGGTACCAAATCGGTTTTCGGAACGCCACCGTTATATTTAAGAGCACGAATGGTCGCAACTAAAACGATGGCATCGGGTTTCAGACCCGCCATGCGGCATTTAATGTCAAGGAATTTCTCCGCACCGAGATCCGCACCGAAGCCGGCCTCCGTAATGCAGTAATCCGCCATTTTAAGCGCTGCTTTCGTGGCTCTTACGGAGTTGCATCCGTGTGCGATATTCGCAAACGGTCCGCCGTGTACGAGCGCCGGTGTATTTTCAAGTGTCTGAATCAGATTGGGTTTTAATGCATCTTTTAAAAGTGCCGCCATGGAACCTACCGCACCGAGTTCTTCAGCCGTAACGGGATCTCCGGCATAGTTATAAGCAACAATAATGCGGCCGAGTCTTGCCTTTAAATCTTCCATGTCATCGGCTAAGCATAATACAGCCATGATTTCGGAAGCCACGGTAATGCAGAAATGATCTTCTCTTACAACACCGTCCGCTTTTGCCCCGAGTCCGATTACGACATTACGAAGTGCTCTGTCGTTCATATCAAGGCATCTTTTATGAATCACCATTCTGGGGTCAATGCCAAGTTCGTTTCCCTGCTGGATATGATTGTCAAGCATTGCGGCAAGAAGATTGTTTGCCGTGGTAATGGCATGAAAATCTCCGGTAAAATGAAGATTTAAGTCTTCCATCGGAACCACCTGGGCATAACCGCCGCCGGCAGCTCCTCCCTTAATACCGAAGCACGGTCCCAAAGAAGGCTCGCGAAGTGCTATAATGGCTTTCTTTCCGAGTTTTTCAAAAGCCTGTCCCAGGCCGACGGTTGTCGTTGTTTTTCCTTCACCGGCCGGAGTCGGATTGATTGCGGTAACCAGTACCAGCTTTCCGTCCGGTTTATCTTTAATCCGGTTTAAGTATTCATCCGTAATCTTTGCTTTATATTTCCCGTAAAGTTCAAGTTCATCGAAGGAAATGCCTAATTTTTCGGCAACTTCGGTGATGGGTTTCATTGTGGCTTCCTGTGCAATCTGGATGTCTGTTTTCATTTCTGCCCCTTTCTTATATCTGACCTTTTGATCTGTCATTATAAATGACTTTGAGCTTTTGACCCTGTCATTACAAATTTGCAAGATATTCCTCAAATTCGTCCATCGTCATGATGATTTGTCTGGGCTTGGTACCTTCTTCGGGTCCGACCACGCCGGCGGCTTCTAACTGATCCATAATTCTGGCCGCGCGGTTAAATCCTATTTTGAAAATACGCTGCAGCATACCGATGGAACCTTTCTGTTTGTCAATGACAAAACGTCCCGCTTCCGCAAAATATTCATCGGTATCACCTCCGGAACTTCCGTTTGCACTGCCGCCGGAAATACCGTTCGAAACCGTTGTCGTAATATCCATTTTGTAATTATTTTCGAAGCCCTGCTTTATAATAAAATCAACAACAGCAGCCACTTCATTATCCGATACAAAAGCACCCTGTACACGGGACGGTTTGTTTAACCACTGAGGGAAGAATAACATATCTCCCTTTCCTAAAAGTTTCTCCGCACCGTTGGAATCAAGAATGGTCCTTGAATCGATACCGGAACTTACCGAGAACGCGATGCGGCTCGGCATATTGGCTTTAATCAAACCGGTAATGACATCCACACTCGGACGCTGCGTCGCAATAATCAAATGAATACCGGCAGCACGGGCTAACTGTGCCAGACGGCAGATGCTCTCTTCCACTTCCTTTCCCGCAACCATCATCAAATCGGCAAGCTCGTCCACAATGATGACAATCTGAGGCATCTTGGTAAGCGGTTCCCCGTCGGGATTCTTTTCCCCGTTCTGCGCTTTTTCATTGTATCCTTTCAGGTCACGAACGCCCAAATCCGCAAATTTCTTATAGCGAATTGTCATTTCATTCACACCCCACTGCATCGCGGCGGATGCTTCCTTCGGATCGGTTACGACCGGAAGAAGCAGATGGGGAATTTTGTTATACACACTCAGTTCCACCACTTTCGGATCGATTAAAATCAGTTTTACATCGTCCGGATGTGCCTTATATAAAATACTCATGATGAGTGTATTAATACATACGGACTTACCGGAACCGGTCGCTCCGGCAATCAGCATATGAGGCATTTTGGCCAGATCCGATACCACCACTTCTCCGGCAATATCTTTTCCGACCGCAAAGGCGATATTGGATTTAAAATCTTTAAATTCATTCGTTTCAAACAGTTCCCTTAACACCACTGCCGTAGCGGTCTGGTTCGGAACTTCGATTCCGACGGCCTGCTTGCCGGGAATCGGCGCTTCGATACGAATATCGGAAGCCGCCAGATTTAACTTGATATCATCGGATAAGGAAACAATCTTGCTGACCTTTACGCCCATTTCCGGCTGAAGTTCATATCTGGTAACCGCCGGTCCCTTGGAGTAATCCGTTACACGGACACGTACCCCGAACGTATCGAGCGTCTGTACCAGTTTTCTGGCTGTTTCCTCAAGCTGTGCCCGATCGTCGGTTTTACCCTTTCTGTCGGGAGCCTTGAGAAGTTCAAGCGGCGGGAATTTATACTTAGCGTTTGGTTTTGGTGCTTTCTTTTCTTCTCCGAGATTATATGCCATGCCGGCTTTGTCACGGCTTCTTAAATGTGCCACACCGGGTTCGGCGGGTTTTACGGATGCCCCATCGATAAACTGCTGTCCGTCAATCGGTGCATTCGGAGAACTTTTTCTTGCGGGTGCAATTTCAAAGTCTTTTGAAACAATCGGTTCAGCCGTATACTCGCCCGGAGTATCGTCCGGGATTTCTTCTTCCGGTTCGGAAATAATCGGAACCACTTCCCTGATATTAAAATTGGATTCCCCTTTTGCAGGCGTTTCCTTACTTAACGGTTTAATCCAGGCTTCGTCATTTTCTTCTTCATCGCCTGCCGGATGAACCACCGGATGAATATTATAACTTTCCGGTTTCTCGGCAAGAGAAATACCCCCGGCCGCTTCCACACTCTGCTTTGCGGGGGTTTTTGTTTTTGCGGTTTTGGGTGCCGGTACGGTTTCATTCATCAGCTGAATGCCTTCATTTCCCGACTCACCCGGAGTTCTTTTTGGCTTAACGGTTTCCCGGCTTTCCCTTTTTTGTGCTTCCTGTTTCTGCAGTTTGCTTAAATCATGATCGACAATCCGCTCGCGAACGGTTCTTGTACGTGACGTTTTTCTTACGGGAATTTCCTCTTCCTCATCATCCTCATCGTCATCATCGTCGTCGTATTCCCGTTCACGCTGCGTAAATTCAATAATTGCAGGAAGATACGGAAGTGCAAAAACGCCGATACAGATAATCGTAAAAATAACGGTAATAAAAATACAACCGAATTTTCCTACAATACGGACCAGCAAAAGCGCAAGGGCGCCGAAAAGAAATCCTCCGCCCGAACCGTTGGTATAAAATACCTTCGCCCAGTCACTGCTCTCCGTATAAGAAGCCAAATCACCGTATGTAAATACGTGTGAAAAAACACCGAACGCAATCATCAGCCCGATAATGGCCGCAAAACGGATATAAAACATCCGGTCGCGTTCCATAATACGGAAATATACGGTAAGTGCGATTGCCGCTATCGGCAGATAAAATGCGGATATTCCGAAAACGCCGACGAAGAAATCCTTGATATAATCGCCCAGATTTTTCGGTCCCTCTCCGCCTGAAATCACTCCGATAATGCAAAGGAAGAAGAAAATCAATAAAGCAAATACACCAAGCATGATGGCTTCTTTTTTAAATGCAAATCCTTCTTCGCTTACGTTATTCCTGCTTTTTCCTTTTCCTTTTGTATTCGTTTTACGAGAACGGGTTGATGTTTTTGACCCTTTCTTTCTCCCGTTGCCGGAAGTTGCCATATTCTTAATGCCTCCAAAAAATTTCTTTCGATTATACGTCGTAGAAGTCTTTTCCGTCTAAATCGGTAATGTCGAAATCCATTTCCTCTTCTTTCGGATCATAATCATATGCAAGTTCGCGGGGAACATGCGGTTTCGGTCCGGGAACGGGATTGTTAAACTGAGCGGGTGCAGATGCGGTTTCCGAAGATTTCTCTTTGGATTCTTCCGCCGTCTGAACCGTTTCCGTCTTCGCTGCTTCTTTCGTCTCTTCAGACGGTGCAGTCGTTTCTTCCGGACTTTTTTCTTCCGGAGTCTTTTCTTCCGCCGTTGTGATACTTTCCGCCGGACTTTCTTCCGTTTCCGTCCTGATGCTTTCTTCCGATGCAGGAGAAACCTCTTTTGCAGCAGGTACGGTTTCGGTAACTTCAGGCACTGCCTCTGTCTGAACGGTTACTGTTTCGGCAGTTGTCACAGCGGTTTCGGCCGTTTCCGCAGCCTTATTCGTTTCCTGACCGGTTGAAAGTGCAATATTTTTAAGTTTCAGATCATCAATCGGTGTGCTAATGCCTTCGACATTTTCATTATTTTCATAGGAAGGTGTCTCCGCCTTCTTTACAGGGCTGAACATTTTTCCTCTGCGGCGAACCATCTTCTGAGGTACATAAGGAGGAAGTTCGCGTTTTACAGGAGCAGGCTGGGGTTCGGTTCCTGTTTCTTCCGAAGCTTTTTCTGCAGCGTTTTCATTAAGAACAGGCATTTTTGCCGTATCCGGTGAAATCTCTTTCGTTTCGGTTTCTGCAACAACTTCGGTTTCGGAAATTATCCCGTTCTCCGTCGGTGTAACGTTTTGAGCCGCCACTTCGTTCTCCGCCGGCGTAACGTTTTGAGCCGATGTATCGCTCTCCTCCGGAGTCATATCCTGAGCGGAAGTCTCGTTTTGAACCGGTGCTTCTCCTGCAGAAACAACATCGGTCTGAGCCGCAGTCTCGATTTGTGCAGCCGCTTCACTTTGAACCTCTGCATCACCCTGAACAGCCTCGCTTTGAACCGCATTATCGCTTTGAACCGCATTATCGCTTTGTACGGATCCTTCCGTTTCCGCAGAAGCCTGTGCTGCTTCGGAAGTATCTTTTTCAGCCTCTTTTGAAACATCCTCAGCCGTTTCTGTTTTTGTTTCGATTTCTTCAATATCAAGAATAGACCGTCCCGCTTTTTCCCCGGCTGCCGGCTCTGCAACCGCTGTGGCAACAGCTGCGGCGGTTTCTTTTTCGTTCACGTTTTCCGGTGTTTCCGTTTTGGTTTCGGCCGATGCGATTTCTTCGCCTTCCATCGTCATATGAACATCTTTTCCGAGTACAATCGTTTTTGACTTGGAATGTGCGGCACGCTTGTTTTCTCTTTCGATTTTCTGTGAGAACTTATGATTCTCTTTTTCGTGTCTCTTCTTTTCAATCTCGGCAAGTTTCTCATTATACTCTTCCTTCGATTCAACCCCGGCGGGAAGAATAAGCACGGGAAGGCTTAAAAGTCCCAAGGTTCCCAGCATAACAAAGCAGAAGGAAATAACCGGATTATAATCCACATGATCGAATGTAAAGAACTGGAATAAGATAAGCACAACTGCCGTTACGGCAAAAATGAGTCCGCGGTCCTTCTTGCATTTTAAGAATGCCAAAAGCCATAATCCCGTAAAGCAGTAAAGCAGAACGGAATCCCAGACTCCGTAATGCGGTGTAAGAATCGTAAAATTAATACCCTCACGCGGAACAAACTGAGTAAAATACCTGGCAACACCGGTAACTCCGCCCGAAATTCCGGCCGGGAAGGCAAAAAGCGAAACAAGCAGGAAAAGCACGGCACTTCCCGCAAAGATTCCCGACTGAATCATGGTTTTTTCCGCCGCCGAACCCGGAACGGGAACTTTAAAGCAGAAGAAACTGAGTACGGTAAGAGGAAGCAAAACGAGTGCCGACGGATCGAAATAACATAAGAATCCGGCGTACAGGCCTGCCACGGCAAAGAATGCAAGATGTTTGTTTTCCCCAAACCGGCCATCCTCTAATGCCCTGAAAAGCATTACAATGCCTAAGAAATAAACACTTACCAGGAATGTATACATCAGTCCCGGCGTACAGTACATAAAAAGCTGTATGCTTCCGGGAAGGAATGCAATGAGAAAAAGTGAAATCCAGGCCGGTAATTTGCCCATGGAAAATTTAAGCGCATAGAAAGTGCAAAGCATGATTCCCAGTGTAAATACCGCCTGCAGCACATAAATCATGATAATGTTTTCACCGAAAAGTGACAGAACCCCTCTTAAGATTCCGGCATAGAGATAAGCTCCGTTTGTTCCGGTTCCGATGGCATCGATGTTCCCGACGGCATAATCGAAATATGCATGGCTTCCGTTTATAACCGTTACTCCCGTTCCGTCCGTCAGACCGCTGACGGTTAAGGAAAGCCGGATAATCATCGCAGCGATAATGACCGCAAAAACAAGAACCGTTTCCAGGATTCCTTCCACGCGGTATTTGGAAAAATCGACTTTCCCGTCGAGTGCATTTTTCAAAGCCCTGAATCCGACAATTAAAACCGTGCATACTACAAGAAAAATCGCATAAAACGCACCGACAAACAGAAGGTACGATTCGTTTTGCATGCTTTCGGAAACGCCGATGGCGCAAACTCCGATTCCCGCAAAAGTCAGGATGCACAAAAGTCCCCAGATTATGTAGTTAAAGGTTGTTTTATTATATTTCATCTCACTCTTCCGTTTCGGAACTCAAAAATGTTTCAATGTGATACCGAGGTCTTTGCTTCACTTCGATATAAATCTTGCCGATATACTGACCGATTAATCCGATGGATATCAGCTGCACGCCGCCGATAAACCAGATGGACAAAAACGTGGATGCCCATCCCGGATTTACTTCTAAGAAGAAGTAGGAAACCAGCACATAAATCAGCGCAAGGAACGAAAGCACGACAATCATGATTCCGAAAAAGGTAATGAACTGAATCGGCTTTACGGAAAACGAAGTAATTCCTTCGATTGCCAGCGCTATCATTTTCTTTAACGGATATTTGCTTTCTCCCGCCACTCTTTCCAGTCTTTCATAATAAACCGAATCTGTTTTAAATCCGATTAAGGGAACAATTCCGCGAAGGAAAAGGTTCCGTTCCGGATATTCGGCAAATGCTTCCAGCGATCGTTTGCTCATCAGGCGGAAATCCGCATGATTATACACGGTTTTTACGCCCATGGAAGACATCACTTTATAAAATCCCTGTGCGGTTGTTCTTTTGAAAAACGTGTCTTTTTTTCTCGAATTGCGGACGCCGTAAACAATGTCGCATCCATCGTGATACTTCTTCATCATATCTTCAAAGACACGGACATCATCCTGCAAATCCGCATCGATGGAAATCGTGACATCCGAACAGTCT
>OMRN01000308.1 GCA_900313265.1 uncultured Lachnospiraceae bacterium
CAGAAGAAAAAACCGCAGAGAAAGAAAAACCTGCATTTAAGCAGAGAATGAAAACCGGTGTGGTTCAGCTTCTGATTTACTTCGGACTGACGGCGGCTTCCATCGTTTTCTGGGAATTTGTTTTGAGATTTCAGATGGGCGGCGTTGACAAGTCCAATCTGTTCTTTTTGCTCTTTGTACCGGCAGAAGCCATGGCGGTGGCTTTTGTAAACGGATTTGTTCCGCGTAAGGTCAGCCGGTTTGTTTTTCCCTTTACGCTTTTGTTAATTGCCGTATTTTACGGAATACAAATGGTGTATTACCGGATTTTCGGCTCCCTGTTCTCGGTTTCCATGCTCGGAATGGGCGGGGACGCGGTCGGAAACTTCTGGTGGGCGATGCAGGAAACGCTGATCAAGTCCGTCGGACTGATTCTGCTTCTTTTAAGCCCGGCAATCGTAACACTTGTTCTCGGACTGACCAAAAGAATCCGTGTAAATCCCTATCCGGTTCTTCTGCATGTAATTGCGCTTTTGCTTGCGGTCGGATTCTGGATTGGCGGGTCACAGGCGCTTCGTGTCGGAGGAGAATCCAGAGGATCGGCATATTATGCATTCCATTCGAGCATTTCCGATACCGATACCACGGCTTCGAGAGTCGGCGCCATGACAACATCGCTGGTGGAAGCGGGTACCTATTATCTCGGACTCGGAAACCCGGATACAACGGCTACACTGACGACCGTGGATTTACAGAGCATTACGCTTGAACCGGAACCGATTAGCGAAAAGATTCTGGAAAAGGATCCGGAGAATACAAGTGAGGCACTGGGACAGTCCTCATCCGAAAAGGGAAGCGAAAAGACTTCGGAGAAAAAGGATGAAAAGCCTGTTAAAGAGTATGAGGTGAAACCGCATATCTATGAGGAGTTTGATTTTAATGCTCTTGCCGAGAATGCATCGCGTGCGGATTTAAGAGATATGTACACATTTTTCGGATCCCGTACTCCGACGTCGACAAACGAATACACGGGTCTTTTAAAGGATTATAACCTGATTTATATCTGCGCCGAAAGTTACTGGAACTATGCGGTGGATGAAAGAGTAACACCGACTCTTTATAAGATGACGAAAAACGGTATTATTCTGAATAATTACTACAACAGTTTCCGGAACACGACCACCAACGGAGAATATGCTTTTTCCACAAGTCTGTGGCCGGATGTATCCAGACAGGCGGACTCCGGACTGGATGTCGGAAGTTTTCCGCAGTCTTCTTCTAAATATATGCCGAACGGACTCGGTGATTTCTTTGCAAAGGAAAATGTACCTTCTTATGCATTCCATAATTACTACGGCAATTATTACCGCCGTCGTTTCTCCTGGCCGAACTTGGGCTATGAGAATATTTTCTTCATGAATGAAGGAATGCGCTTTACCAGTACGTGGCCCGCATCGGATGCGGAACTTATGCAGCAGAGCGTGGAAAAATATATCAATGAAGACCGCTTCTTTGCTTATTATATGACGTTTTCCGGTCACGGCCCGTATAATGCGAACAACTACATGTATCGCAAGAATATTGAGGAAGTAAAGAGACGTTTGGGTGATGATGCGGAGAATTATTCATCGGAAGCACTCGGTTTCTTTGCCGGAAACTTAGAGCTTGAATACGGAATGAAATATCTGATTGATTCCTTAAAACAGGCCGGAAAAATGGAAAATACGCTGATTGTCCTTACCGCCGATCATTATCCGTATTACGTTTCCGAAGCGGGAAGAGAAAGTCTTGCCGGCCATCCGGTGGATGAGATGGAACTTTATAAGTCCAGCTGTATCATGTATACCATCGGTCTGGAAGAACCCATCGTTTCCAATACTTACTGCTGTAACGTGGATATCCTTCCGACGGTCTTAAATCTTTTCGGTATGGATTACGATTCCAGACTCTTTATGGGTACGGATATTTTCTCGGACGGAGTGCATAAAGCGGTTCTTTATAACAAGAGTTTTATTACGGAATATGCAATTTACGATGCCAGAACCGGAGAAGTGGAATGGAAGGTCAATCCGGACTCCTATGACTGGAAAAACTTAAATTCCTATGTGGACAATATGTCCGCTCTCATTGACTCCGAATATACGGCAAGCGTCAATATTATCAAGACGAACTTCTTCTATCATTTGTGGAAGGATTCCGGATTGATGAGTGCCGAAGAAGCGGCCGCGGAGCTGAATCGTGAAAGCTCCGTACAAAGCCAGATGGCAGCCATGAATGCGGCAGAGCAGGAAGCCAGAGCACAGGAGCAGGCCCAGAGAGAAGCGCAGGAAGCGGCAGCTGCCGAAGCGGCGGAACACGCACCGGAAGAACAGCCGGTAGAATAATAATTAAAAAGGTGACAGATAGAACGGTGACAGGCACTTTTGTACCAAAAGTGCCTGTCACCGTTTTGGTTTGCCCCATTTTGCACCGGAGAATATGACTTGTGTAAACATCGGCAATTGTGGTAAAATATAATTTGACTATTTATGTCTACTAATTAAAAAAACAGGGGTTACAATGCGGCAAAAGGGTACGGTGTTAAAACAACAGAATATTCCTTTGTCTCTGATTTTAGTTATCGTTTTTCTGGTAGTCGGCATAGCGGGACTCGATGTGGCTTTAGTACGCTCTTATGTGCGTAACATTGCGGAGAAATATCTGGATTCACAGCTTGTGGCGGTGAAATCCGATATGGAGGAAAACATCAAAAGGACGAAAGAAAAGGCTTCTGCGGTCGAGGCTTTGGTTCAGCTTGCCGAAACGGATGAGGAAATCAAAGAAATCCTGGAACAGTCGGTAAAAAGTAGTGCTCTTTATGATTTTTATTATGTGAAAGAGGACGGAACCGTATTTGATGATGAGGGAAGAGAGAATCCGGTGGGAATCGATTTTTCCGAAATTATGACGGTCAGGGAATCCCTTTTTGATGAGGATTATTATGCCTATTGCAAGGAATTTTATAATCCCAGGACATTCAGAAACGAGTTTTTTGTGATAGGGGCCATGAGGGACCGGGATCAGGACGGAGAACTGAGGGGATATCTGATGACGGTGCGTCCGGTTACGGAAGTTATCGCGAAAGAGCATTACGATAACATCGATTCCGTCGGAAGCGGGTGCTTAACCGATGCGGACGGACGGATTGTCAATACTTCCGATCGTTTTGATGATATTTTCGGAAAACAGAAGAATGCATATGAGGCGATGCAGACCGTAACCGACGGCGGAAGTGTTTCAAAGAATAAAATCTCGCAGATGAGGCGTTATCTGGGTGCCAATAAAACGTATGAAATTTCCTGTAAAGGCACGGACGGACGTCAGGTTTTGATAAAGGGTCTGAAGATTGACGGAATCAAAGATCTTTTCATGATTGTCATTTTTGATAACGGAAGCATGGAAAGCATTCTGACCCCGGTTATGCTGATTTGCTTTATCGCATGTGTGCTGATTGTTGTGCTTTTGTTCTTCATCATTCTTTTGCAGATGATGGTGAATTACAAAAATGTCGCCCGTATGGAAGAACTCGCTTATACGGATGATGTGACGGGCGGTCATAATATGAATTATTTCAAGTTAAAGGCGCCGGAACTGATTTCGACCAACTCGGAACTGCATTATCTGATTATGCGTTTCGACATCGCTAACTTCAGATATATTAACGAAGCATACGGCCATCACAGTGCGGATGCCCTGCTTCGGGCAATATCCACAAAATTCGATGAAGTTTATTCGAAGAAGGAACTCTGTGCCAGAATCAATTCCGACCAGTTTATAGCGCTGATTTTAAACGACAGCGATACGGAAGATAAGAATCAGCGTTTCGAGAAAATCATCGGTGACGAAGCCAAGGATGTGGGCATCAAATATCCGGTCCGTTTTAAGAAGGGAATCTATCAGGTCCGTAAAGAAGAGCGGAACATCGATATTATGATTGACCACGCCAATGCGGCCAGAAAATCCTTAAAAGGCGATGAGAAGATTCTGGAAATCATGTATTCCGAAAACATCGTGAAAGAAATGCGCAAGAACGATGCCATTGTTTCGGATATGCAGCCGGCCATTGCCAAAGGCGAATTCAAGCCGTATCTTCAGGCAAAATGGGATATTGTCAAAGATGAGATTATCGGAGCCGAAATTCTGGTCCGCTGGATTAAGGATGACGGAACCGTTGTATTTCCGTCGGATTTCATTCCGATTTTCGAGCAGAACGGATTTATTGAAAAACTGGATTTCTACATGCTTGAAAGGCTTTGCGAAAAAATCCGCGAGTATAAAGAAAAAGGCGGTTACCGGATTGTACCCGTGAGCATCAACCAGTCCAGAATCCTTCTCGGCAACCCGGAATATTTAAAGAATGTCGAGCGGATTATGACCCGATACAATACCTCGATTGAGGATATCCAGATTGAAATTACCGAATCCGTATTCTTTAACGACCGCGAAAAAATGATAAGCGTGGTGGACCAGCTTAAGGAAATGGGCCTGATGCTTTGCATGGACGATTTCGGAAGCGGTTATTCTTCACTGAATGTATTAAAGGATATTCCGTTTGATATCCTGAAAATTGATAAGGACTTCTTCTCGGAAACCGATACATCCAAGGATACAATGATGATTATGCACCGGATTATCCAGATGGCGGGAGATCTCGGAATCAAAGTTGTCTGTGAAGGTGTTGAAACCGAAGCGCAGATTCAAATGTTAAAGAAAATCGGCTGCTCTATGGTTCAGGGTTATTTCTACAGCAAACCGATTCCGTTTGATGAATTTATGGATAAATTCTGCCGGATAGAACCGGAGGTAACGGAAGTACCGGAAGAACCGGAAAAAACAGAAGGAGCGGACCCGTCATGAATGCCGTGAATGTTTCCGCCGAGATGGACAAACTGCTTGAAAAACCGGAAACAAAGGGAAAGCGGCTGCTTCTTCACAGTTGCTGTGCACCCTGCAGTTCCTATGTGCTTATGTATCTGCGAAAAGTTTTCCGGATTACGGTTTTTTATTACAATCCGAACATTACCGAAGAAGCAGAGTATGTAAAGCGTGCACGGGAAGAAAAGAGATTTATTGATACACTGAACGCTCTGGATGACGGAGCGTTTCCCATTGATTATAAAGACGGCAAATATGAACCGGACCTCTTTCTTAGGGAAGTAAGGGGCTATGAAGACTGTCCGGAGCGGGGAGAAAGGTGTGGAATCTGTTTTCGGCTGCGCCTTGGAGAAACCGCCGCTGAGGCAGCAAAAGGCGGCTTTGATTATTTTGCAACGACGCTAACCTTAAGCCCGCTAAAGGATGCCACACTCATTAACCGAATTGGTCAAGAAGAAGGGGAGAAGGCCGGATGTACCTATCTGCCTTCGGATTTTAAGAAAAAGGGCGGATATTTAAAGAGCATCGAATTATCCAAGGAATACGGACTTTACCGGCAGGATTACTGCGGGTGTGCGTTTTCGAAGGCAGAGCGGGAACGGCAGAAAGAACTGAGAAAAGAGGAAGAAAACAATGGAAAAATTACTGGATTTACTGTCAAACGAGGTGGGAGAGGCTTTTGAAAAAGCCGGATACGAAAAGGAGATGGGAAAGGTTTCGGTATCGAACCGCCCGGATCTTTGCGAGTATCAGTGCAACGGAAGCTTAGCCGGTGCAAAGAAGTATAAAAAGGCACCGATCGCAATTGCAAATGAGGTTCTGGAATTCTTAAAAGACAGTCCTGCTTTTGAAAAAGCGGAGGTTTGCCCGCCCGGATTCTTAAATCTGAATGTGGA
>OMRN01000063.1 GCA_900313265.1 uncultured Lachnospiraceae bacterium
ATTCAGCTCCATGTTGTTCTTTACCAGCAGCGCCGTAGCACCCATGATGGCGAGAAGATATACGCCGACCAGAATGAGGCTTAACAGTTCCACCCCTGCAAAACAGAAGATGATAATAACCGCCAGCGCAAAGATATTGTCAATCCAGGTCATCTGAATCATATAGTTCGCGAAAACGCGCTTTTTCGCCCGATTGTAGTTGGTATTGATATCGCTGTTTTCACTGATGACTTCGTTCCGGTAATTGTCCACCATAATTGCAATCGGCAGAATAATAAAATTCATCATAACAATGACAGCCACTAGTCCCGTACACAGAAACGTCCCATCGAACATTCCGAGTTTTACGGGAAGGACATTCAGGTCACAAAGAAGCGCCGCCACAATAATCAAAACACCCACAACGTTCGCCAGAATAATTGCCGGACGGCTTAATGCATGGACGCGGCCTGCCGTTTTTAAATCCGCATACAAAACTTTTTCCGGTACGATTCCCAGAACTTTCTTGAATTTCTTAAGCTCCGAATTGCCGAGAGCAAAAGGAAGGTTCATTACCACCAGCCCGATGTAGATCAGGATTGTATAAGACATCATTTTAAAATTCAATCCCGGCGCAAAAAGCAGTCCTATGGAAAGTGCGAGAATCACAATCAGAATCACCGTTGCCTGTTTATTGTGTGCTTTCACTATACCGTCAATCATTTCGGCATTCTGTTCCGTTTTTAACTCCGGTCTGTTGTTTACCCCGTAAATTCGTTTTTTGTTCTTCCAGTTCCGCGGATACATCATAAAATACAGGATCAGAAATGTCGGAACCGTGCATATAAACATGATTAATCCAAGTAAAAATCCGCTCATTTTATTCACCCCACATTTCTTCCGTCAGCCTGTCAAAATCCGCCTTGGACATTCCTGCAATCTTCGCCTCCGAAACGATTCTTCTTAACTCATCCTTATTCTGTGCGCTTAGAGTTTTTGACTGGTTAATTTCCATTCTCACCCTCGCACCGTTTTTCCGGTCGGTTAAAATATAGCCTTCCGATTTCAAAATCTGATAGGCCTTGCTGACCGTCATGGTATTAATTCCGATTTCCATGGACAGAGCTCTAACCGTCGGAAGCTGCTCTCCCGCGGCAAGTTCGCCTGAGGAGATGCCCATGACAATCTGGTTTCTGATCTGAAGATAAATCGGAACATCCGAGTATTCGTTGATTTTTATGATCATGACTGTGTCTCCTTTTTGCTCTTCTTCATTACCACAATGCCCAGAATTACTGCCAGAATCACCATGGGAATCATTGAGATTACGCCGTTAAAACCGGGGCCGAGAATCAGGTATTTGTTTACATCCGGCTCGTTAGCATTTAAGAACATAAAGATAAACGATGTAGCATTGACAGCTCCGTGAAGAAGCGCCGGATACCAGATGCATTTTGTTTTGTTGTATACCATTTCCTCGAAACACCCGAGAACAATAGTGGTTATAGTAAAAACAATCCATCCGACGAAGGGAAATCCGGGATAATCAAATCCGTATTCGTAGCCGGCAATGGCCATGCACGGAAAATGGAATACTGCCCAGATTACGCCACCGATGATCCATGTGATGACGCGGTTGAACTTCTTATTCAGTTCCGGATAAAGGAAGCCTCTCCAGCCAACCTCTTCTCCCAGGGCAACAAACATGTTGATAAGGGGCCCGTAGAAAAATGCACTGAGTACGCTGATGATGTTGTAGGTCTGCATCGTCATTCCTTTTTGGGCAAGCATTGCGGTATAATCCACACCCAGCTGTTCTCCCTGTGCGATTAAGTAGGAACCGCCGAAATCGAGGAACCTCGGGAAAAACAGGAAGAAAAGTGCAGCACCCGCGATTGCCACAATTCCGGGAACCAACATACACACCGGAATCAGCCATCCGCAGCCTTTGAATTTCGGTTTCCAGCCGAAGCCCTTGAAGCCTTTATTTACAATAATTGCCACAACGGCAGGAACAAACATCATGGCCGCCAGAGCGACCTGGAAAACCGTCTTTCCCGTCATATCCTGATGATTCATAAAAAAAACACTGACTACGGACTGGATAATCCATGCCAGAACCAGTGTTACGGATGTATAAATGATTACTTTCTTTGTATTCATTTGGATTCTCCCTTTTGTATGCTTTGTATTATCTCTTGTAATACAAAGCATACAGCGAAGAAGAATAAATGTCAATCGTAAATTTATAAAAAGCTCCGGATTTCTCCGGAGCCTGTAGAAAAAAGCTTTTACATCATAAATATGCTCTTAAGAAAATCTCTACTGTGCTTCCCCTTTACTTCTTCTTAAAAACCTCTCCCCTGACCGCATTCGGGCATCTTTTCTCAATCTCTGCCAGAACATACTCAAACTGCTCCGGCATCGTAAACAGACTGAATTTATCAATACCATGTTTTATCGATATTATATGTTTTTCCGGATTCGGCTG
>OMRN01000299.1 GCA_900313265.1 uncultured Lachnospiraceae bacterium
ACAAAGAAATACGGAGTTGCCGTAAAATGTGCGACCATTACGCCGAATGCGGCCAGAGTGGAAGAGTATAATTTAAAAGAAATGTGGAAATCTCCGAACGGAACCATCCGTGCCATGCTTGACGGTACGGTTTTCCGTGCACCGATTATCGTAAAAGGAATCGAACCCTGCGTTCGTAACTGGGAAAAGCCGATTACCCTGGCTCGTCATGCATACGGTGATGTTTATAAGAATACCGAAATGATTATCGACGGTCCCGGAAAGGCGGAAATCGTATTTACGGCAGCCGACGGAACGGAAACCAGAAAGACCATCCATGAATTTGACGGACCCGGTGTGGTACAGGGCGTACATAACATAAGCGCATCCATTGAAAGCTTTGCGAGAGCCTGCTTTAATTATGCGCTCGATACAAAACAGGAACTGTGGTTTGCGACCAAGGATACGATTTCCAAGCAGTATGACCACACTTTCAAAGATATCTTCCAGGAGATTTTTGATAAGGAATACAAAGAAAAATTTGATGCCGCAGGCATTACATACTTCTATACGCTGATTGATGATGCGGTTGCACGTGTCATGAAGTCCAAGGGCGGATTTATCTGGGCCTGCAAGAATTATGACGGTGACGTTATGTCCGATATGGTATCTTCGGCATTCGGTTCGCTTGCCATGATGACCTCCGTACTTGTTTCCCCTTCGGGTGTTTATGAATACGAGGCGGCTCACGGAACCGTTCAGCGTCATTATTACAAGTATTTAAAGGGCGAAGAGACGTCCACTAACTCCGTTGCGACGATTTTTGCCTGGACCGGCGCTTTAAGAAAACGAGGCGAATTGGACGGAATAAAAGAACTCGGAGAATTTGCGGATAAACTGGAAGCGGCGACGATTTCCACGATTGAAAGCGGAAAAATGACCAAGGACCTTGCCCTCATTACTTCGTTAAAAGATGTTACGGTATTAAACAGCGAACAGTTTATTAAGGCAATTCGTGAGAAACTCGACGAAACAGTATAAAATTCGCCGTTTGACCGGGGATATGAGATAAGAGACCGTTTAAATTATTCTTCGGAAAGAAGATTTTCCCACAATACCATTTTTTCATCCAGTAAAGCCTTCTTTGAAGCGTGCTCGCTGCAGACTTCCTGAAGTTTTACGGAATTGGTGGCAATTTCGGGATTATTCATTTGCAATTCCAAATCGGAGAGAGAATTTTCCAAATCGGAAATTTCCTCTTCGATTTTTTTAATCTGATTTTCCAGTTTGCGTTTGGCAGACTGTTCCGCTTTGGATTTCTGCCATTCGTTCTTTGATTCGGAACTTTGAGCCGAAGAGGAAAGTGCCTGTCCGGCATCCGGAGAGGAAGCGGTTTTGCTGTTTTGGGCGGATCCTGCATTTGAAGAAACATCAGAACTATTAACTGACCCGGTCAATAATGATAAATTTGCTTTGGCTTCCGAAGATTTCTCCAGATAATAATCATAATTTCCGAGATATCCGGTAACACATCCGTTTTCCAGACAAAGAATTCTCTCGGCCGTCCGGTTGATGAAATAACGGTCATGGCTTACGTAAAGTAAAGTACCCGGATAAGCGTTTAGCGCATTTTCGAGGATTTCCTTCGAAATCATGTCGAGGTGGTTGGTCGGCTCATCGAGAATGAGAAAATTCGCACCGGAAAGCATGAGTTTTGCCAAAACCACACGTCCGCGCTCGCCGCCGGAGAGGGTGGAAATACGCGCAAAAACTTCATCCCCGCGGAATAAAAATGCGGCCATGGTATTCCGGATTTCGGTTTCGGTCATTTTCGGATAGGTATCGGAGATTTCCTCAAAAACCGTTTTGGTGTCGGTTAAAACAGCGGACTGCTGGTCGAAATATCCGATTTCCACATTCGTGCCGAGTATGGTTTCCCCACTGTCGGGCGGAATTACGCCGTTGATGATTTTTAAGATATTGGTTTTTCCGGTTCCGTTTGCACCGATTAAGGCAACATGTTCGCCTTTTTTGATTTCAAACGAAACATCGCCGAATAATGTACGTTCGCCGTAGCTTTTGGAGATGTGTTTTACGGTGAGCACGTCGTTTCCGCTGTCACGGTTTAAATGAAATTCGAGGCCAATGTCGATTTTTTCTTCCACGGGTTTATCGATGACTTCCATTTTATCGAGCATGTGCTGCCTGGAATCCGCGCGTTTGATGCTTTTCTCCCGGTTAAAGGAGCGGAGTTTTTCGATGACTTCCTTCTGGTGCTTTATTTCGTGCTGCTGTTTTTCGTATGCGGAAAGTAAAGAGGCTTTCCGGATTTCCTTTTTGACAATGAAATCCTCATAGTTTCCGTCAAACATCAGTGCTTTGCCGTTTTCGATTTCAACGGTTTTAGTGACAATCCGGTTGATGAAATAACGGTCGTGGGAGACCAGCAAAACGGCGCTTTTTATATTGATTAAGTAGTTTTCGAGCCAGGTTACGGAAGCGATATCCAGATAGTTGGTCGGCTCGTCCAAAAGGATTAAATCCGGTGCGGTAAGCAGAATCCGTCCGAGAGCAAGTCTGGTGCGCTCGCCGCCGCTTAGTTTTAAAACCGATTTGCCGTAATCGGATTCCGGGAAGTTCAGTCCCCTTAAAACACCCTGAATATCACTTTGATAGGTATATCCGCCGGCAAGATCGAAGATATGAAGGGTTTCGTGATATCGTTTCATCAGCCTGTCAAGCCCGTCGCCGGACAGGGTTTTCATTTCTTCTTCCATCTGCCGGATCTGTTCTTCCATAAGAATCACATCGCGTTTGGCATCCCGGAGTTCTTCCAAAATCGTATGGTCGTCGGTATAATTCTGAATCTGCGCAAGATATCCGACGGTGGCGTCTTTTTTTACGGAAATGACACCGTCGTCAGGGGAAAGTTCGCGCTCGATAATGTGAAAGAGAGTGGTTTTGCCGGCACCGTTATTGCCGATCATCGCCACTTTTTCGTGTTCGTTAATATGAAAGGTGACATCTTTTAAAACTTCCTTGTCACCGAAACTTTTCTTGATGTTATAACAGGATAAAATCATAATGAGGCAATTATAATCCTTTTTTCATGCTTTGTCATCACAGGACGGATTTCTGTGCTTACCCGGCGGCATATCGATTACTTTGTTGACAGAAAAAGAGCAAAAAATTATAATGTTAGATGTCAAAAAATACACAATATAGTATTTGTTAAATTTTCTACATCTGTATTTTGTGATGACAGCCAAGAGATTCTGCGCATCCTATTTGAATGTTTACAGTACTGAAATTTACGGAGATGGGTTATGTCGGAGAGAAAAATATCACAGGCCGTAATCAGCCGCCTGCCGAGATATCTGCGTTATTTGGGCGATTTGAAGGATGAAGGGGTGGAGCGGATTTCATCCCATGATCTAAGTGTGCGCATGCATGTTACCGCATCGCAGATCCGTCAGGATTTTAATCATTTCGGCGGATTCGGCCAGCAGGGTTACGGATATAATGTTGTCTATCTGTATGACGAAATCGGAAAAATCTTAGGCCTCGACCATAAGCATACCATGGTCATTATCGGCGCCGGAAATTTGGGGCAGGCCCTTGCGAATTACATGAATTTCGAAAAAAGAGGATTCCTGATTCTCGGAATTTACGATAAAGATCCGGCGTTAATCGGAAAGCAGGTCCGGAATCTGGAAATCGAGGATATTTCGGGCGCTGCCGATTTTATCCGAAAAAACAATATTGAAATTGCGGTGCTGACCCTTCCGAAAGCCGGTGCGACTTCGGTAATCGGGGATATTGTCAATTCCGGCATTAAGGCAATCTGGAATTTCGCGCATGTGGATTTAGATCTTCCCGATGACATCATCGTGGAAAACGTGCACCTTTCGGAAAGTCTGATGAAGTTATCCTATAAGCTCACCAGTGCGGATGGTACGGAAAGAATAAACTGAAATGTCGGAAGAAACAAGCGAAAAGAAGAAAAATGGAATACCGAAAACTGCCGTGATTATTGCCGTAATCGCGCTGGCCGCAGTAGCCGTAACCGGCTGTGTGCTTCTTTTCGGCATGAAAAAAGCGGATGAAAAAGCCGCGCTGCAGTTAAAAAATGATTATTTTAAACAGCCTCATGATGCGATTTTTGTCTCGATGTATGATCCGTCCGGCTTTTTACCGGAAGATTTTACGACGTACCGAGGTCTTGATACCTGTGTCGTAACCTTTTACAAACCGGCAGATTTAAAGGAAATGACGTCCTTTCTGAATCGTTTCGGAAAAGTTCTGGCATCGAAGCAGGAATCGGAGAATGCTTTGGCGGAAAATGAAAAGCGGGACAGTGTTCCGTTGGTGAAACATCTGTTTTTGGGAGTTTCGCCGGATCTTTTTTCCTCGGAGGAAGATGTCGAGGCATTTAAGACTTCCTTAGGCGAATTTTATGCGGATAAAGACATCGATCTTCTTTTGGCACCGTATTCCGGCCGGTATCTTTTGTCTTTGGGGGAAGAGCGTCTTGATGAAATAAAGGACAAAACCAAAACCTTCGTCTGCGCATTTGATGATGTGGAAAACGTTCACATTTATTTTCCGGGAAGCACCTTATGGCTTAGTGCCAATCCGGACTGCTATATTGAAGGGTCACATTCGGCACCGGAAGAGAGCGTGGCGTCAAAAATCATACGCTATTGTTTCTGCGACGGAGCATACGAAGTCGGAGGGCCGAATATCAATGATGCGATTTTTGAATGGTCAAGGAATCTTTCGACGATAGAGAAAAATCCTCTCATGCTGGATGGTGCGGATTTAAAGAATCATGAGATTACTTTCTTCGGAGACAGCATCATCGGGCATTATGAAGGACCGTTATCGGCGCCGGGCGTGGTGGAAGCTTTTTCCGGGGCAAAAACGGAAAGCTGCGGAATCGGAGGAATGCCGCTAACGGATAATGGTGTATATCCCGGTCTTTACGGCATGCTTGATTATTCGGATGAAAACGCCGCGGACTTTGCCGAAAAGACGTCTTCGCTCGGCATGAACCCGGACAGCGCGAATCTTACGCAGGCAATTTCAAATCTTAGAAATGAGGAGGCTGCCGGCGAAAGAGATATTGTTATCGAATTCGGAATTAACGACTATCAGGCCGGTATGCCGACGGACGAATTCGAAAAATCACTTAAGAAGGATCTCGATTATATAAAGAATCAGTTTCATTATGACCGCATTCTGATTGTGGCTCCCTGTTTTATCTGGCGTGATGATTTGCAAAACGGGGAAATGCCGGTCGGAAACGGCGGAACGCTGAATGAATACCGCGAGATTTTAAAAAATACCGCAGAAGAGTATGGCTGTCTGTATCTTGATTTGCGGGATATGCCGGGCGAAAATCTGCTTGAAAGCGACGGCATTCATTTAAACGAAAACGGACGGCTTTATATGGGGCTTGCCGTGATTGAAAGTTTGTTAAACGGTTAATACAAATACCTGCTTGAAAAAACGAAATAAATAACCGGGATAAATTCCGGGAATAAATAACGGAAAAAGTAACAGGAATTAAATGCACGAATGTAAAGCAGAGGCGGATTATGGAACATTACGAACGGGTATGTGCAAACGTTGATTTGGATGCCGTGGAATTCAATATGGATCAGATTGCGAAACGTCTTCCTGAGAATGTGAAGATGATGGCGGTCGTTAAATCCGACGGTTACGGTCACGGAGCAATTCCGATAGCAAAGAAACTGGAAAAAAGAGAAGATATATACGGTTTTGCTACCGCAACGGCGGAAGAAGCGATGATTCTCCGTCATGCGGGAATTCAAAAACCGGTGCTGATTTTGGGATATACCTTTCCTTATGCGTATGAAGAACTGATTTTAAACGATATTTCGCTGACGGTTTTTAAAACGGATATGGCAGAAGAAATTGCCGAAGCAGCACGTAAAGCGGGGAAAAAAGCAAAAGTCCATCTGAAAGTGGATACCGGCATGCACCGGATCGGTGTGGCGGTAAACGAAGAGGGAATCGAAACGGCGAAAAGCATTTTTGATCTGCCCGAAATCGAGGCGGAAGGAATTTTTACGCATCTTGCCAATGCGGATGTAAAGGACAAAACGGATGCCTGCAATCAGGTTTCGAAATTCCGGACCTTTATTTCCGAAATGGAAAAAGACGGTTATTCCTTTACGGTGAAACACTGTTTTAATTCCGCTGCGGCGATGGAGATGGAGGCGGATGATTTTTCCTTTGTAAGAATCGGCATTTCCATGTACGGTGTATGGCCGTCGGATGAAATGGACCGCTCGCTTATGACGTTAAAGCCCGTACTTTCCTTATCGAGTCATATTGTTTATATCAAAACCCTGCCGGAGGGAAGTAAAATCAGTTACGGCGGAACGTTTGTGACGACTCGTGAAACAAAGGTGGCAACGGTACCCGTAGGATACGGGGACGGCTATCCGAGAGGGTTATCCGGCAAAGGATATGTGCTTCTTCACGGCCGTAGGGCACCGATTCTCGGACGTGTATGCATGGATCAGTTTATGATCGATGTCACCGATATCGGGGATGCAAAGGAATTTGACCGGGTTGTTTTAATCGGCCGGGACGGGGAAGAAGAGATTACGGTGGAAAGTCTCTGTGCCCTTTACGGCGGTTTTTCTTACGAAATGATTTGCGATATCGGAAAACGCGTGCCGAAGGAGTATTACGAAAACGGCAGGCTGGTTTGCACGAAGGATTATTACGACGATTATTGACCGGGAGGATGTTAAGGCCGGATGGAAGGTCTGATTACGATTCTGATAGTAATAAATACAGTGTTTTTCGCACTGGCGGTTTTCTTTTTCATAAAATGGATACTGCTGAAAAAACAGTTTGATAAGCCGAATGTGGAAGAGGAAATCATTTCCATGGTGGATGAAGGCTCCAAAAAAGGCGTTTTGGAGGATTCCGAAGCGGAGATGATTCATAATATTTTTGAATTCGGGGACAAACAGGCGCAGGATATCATGACCAACCGCAGCAATATTTCCGCAATCGATGCCTTATCAAGCATTGCGGAGGCGAAGGAAATGATGCTGAAGCTTCCCTACAGCCGTTATCCGGTTTTCATAAACGACCTGGATCATATTATCGGCGTACTGCATTTAAAAGACATGGTGCGTTATACCGATCATGAGATTAATGAGTCGGATATGATCAAGAACCACAAAAATCTCTTAAGAAGGGCATTCTTTATTCCCGAAACCAAGGATGTCGATGATTTGTTTAAGGAGATGCAGTCCGCCGGAATCCAGATGGCGGTGGTTGTGGACGAGTACGGACAGACGTCCGGCATTATTGCACTCGAAGATATTCTCGAGGAAATAGTCGGAAACATAACCGATGAATATGATATCAAAGCCGAAATGATCGGACGGAAGAAGGACGGGACCTATGAAATGGCCGGCCTTACACCGCTTGAAGACATCGAGGAAGTACTCGGAATCGAAATTCAGACCGACGAATACGAAACGTTAAACGGATTTATGACTTTTCACCTGAATCATATTCCGACCGCGGAAGATATCGGATTTGTATATCACTTCGAAGGGTATTCGTTTGAGATTCTGTCGGTTTTAAAACATGTAATCGATAAAGTGAAAGTAGTAAAGGATAAAGGGACCGGGGAAACACCCGAAGAGCATACGCCGGAGGAGTGAATATTTGTTGGTGTTGATAGATAGTTTCGAAAATGGTATACTATATTCTGTATGACTTTGTAATTTTAGGAGGATATTATGTCAGGACATTCAAAATTTGCGAACATCAAGCATAAGAAAGAGAAAAATGATGCGGCGAAGGGTAAGATTTTTACGATTATCGGTCGTGAAATTGCCGTAGCCGTTAAGGAAGGCGGCCCGGACCCGTCCAATAACTATAAACTCGCAACGGTTATCGCCAAGGCAAAAGCAAACAATATGCCGAACGATACCATTGAACGAGGAATCAAGAAAGCGGCCGGAGACGACGGAAGCGTGGTATACGAGCATGCAACCTATGAAGGCTACGGTCCCTGCGGAATCGCCATTATCGTGGAAACCTTAACCGACAATAAAAACCGTACTGCAGCTAATGTAAGAAGTGCTTTTACGAAAGGAAACGGAAGCATCGGAACGCAGGGTTGCGTATCATTCATGTTTGACCGAAAGGGTCAGATTATGATCGATCGTGAAGAATGCGATATGGATCCCGACGATTTAATGATGATTGCGCTTGATGCCGGTGCGGAAGACTTCTCCGAAGAAGAGGACAGTTTCGAAATCATTACCGATCCGGATGCTCTTTTCGATGTGGCGAAGGCTCTGGAAGAGAATAAAATTGTACTTGCCAGTTCGGAAGTAACGATGATTCCCCAGAACTACGTATCCTTAACCGATCCGGAAAATGTAAAATGGCTGAACAGAACGCTTGATCTGCTGGATGAAGACGACGATGTTCAGAATGTTTATACGAACTGGGAAGAGGAAGACGATTTACGTTAGGATTCAGAATCCTATGAGGAAAATAAAACTACAGGAATAACAGACCGGTTTAAACGGCTTGTAAAGGGAGGAAAAATGTCCGAATTCAGTAAAGAAACCATATGTGTGCAGGGAGGCTGGAAGCCGAAAACCGGCGAGCCCAGGGTTTTGCCGATTTATCAGAGTACCACCTTTAAATATGACACATCCGATGCGATGGGTGCACTTTTCGATCTGGAAGCAAGCGGATACTTCTATACCAGACTGCAGAATCCGACGAATGATTTTGTCGCACAGAAAATCTGTGATCTGGAAGGCGGTGTTGCCGCAATGCTTACATCTTCCGGACAGGCTGCGAATTTCTATGCCGTATTCAACATCTGTGAGACCGGAGACCATCTGATTATTTCATCGGCCATTTACGGCGGAACCTTTAATCTTTTAACAACAACCATCAGCAAAATGGGAATTGAGACCACGGTTGTGGATCCCGAGATTTCCGAGGAAGATCTGCGTGCGGCCATCCGTCCGAATACCAAATGTATTCTTGCGGAGTCCGTATCCAATCCTTCCCTTTGCGTGCTTGATTTCGATAAATTCGTTAAAGTGGCGCATGAAGCCGGAGTTCCGATGATTGTGGACAATACGTTCCCGACACCGATTAACTGCAGACCTTTTGAGTTCGGCGTGGATATCGTAACGCATTCCACGACAAAATACATGGACGGACATGCTACGGCTGTCGGCGGAGCCATTGTGGATTCCGGTAATTTTGACTGGACGAAATATCCGGATAAATATCCCGGACTTTGCAAACCCGATGAATCCTATCACGGAGTAACCTATACCGAAAGATTCGGAAAGGCTGCATATATTACGAAAGCAACCGTAACGCTGATGAGAGATTTAGGCTCCATTCAGTCGCCGCAGAATGCTTTTTACGTAAATCTCGGACTGGAGACTCTTCATCTTCGCATGGAACGTCATTGTGCGAATGCCCTTGAAGTTGCAAAATGGCTGAAAGCGAACGATAAGATTGCCTGGGTAAACTATCCGGGTCTGGAAGACGACAAGTATCATGAAAGAGCAATGAAATATATGCCAAACGGTACCTGCGGAGTTTTAACCTTCGGATTAAAGGGCGGAAGAGCGGCATCCATCAGTTTCATGGATCATTTAAAACTGATTGCCATCGTAACACATGTAGCCGATACGAGATCCTGCGTGCTTCATCCGGCCAGCCATACGCACCGTCAGATGACGGACGAACAGCTTCTGGAAGCCGGTGTACAGCCTGATTTGATTCGTTTTTCCGTCGGCATCGAGAATGTAAAAGATATTATTGCCGACCTTGAGCAGGCACTTGAAAGCATGTAAAACATGCACGTGAATGAATTTTTGAAGAATCCGCTTTGCATGTATAATCAGCAAAGCATAAAGGAGCAGATTTAAAGCATGTCCAAACCCTGTAAACTTGCAATCGTAGTTCCCTGTTATAACGAAGAAGAAATGCTTCCGATTACCACGAAGGCACTTCTCGAATCCTTAGACGATTTAGAGAAAAAGGGACTGATCGAAAAAGGAAGTTTTGTTCTTTATGTCGATGACGGAAGCAAAGACAAAACATGGGAACTGATTGCCGCGGAACATGAGAAAAATCCCGTCAGTATATACGGATTAAAGCTTGCCGGAAATGTAGGCCATCAGTTTGCGCTTACGGCAGGCCTTTTGACGGCAAAAGACTGTTCGGATGTCACGATTTCCATCGATGCGGATTTGCAGGATGATGTCCGTGTCTTTGAAGATATGATGAAGAAGTATCACGA
>OMRN01000372.1 GCA_900313265.1 uncultured Lachnospiraceae bacterium
TGAAAAATCTCCCGCCGGTAGATTTTGGTAACCATGCTTCCCGGATCGAGCAAAAGCTTCTTATAGCCTTCCTCATCTAAAATTCCGGCCTGCTCCGGACAGTTGTTCCGGCAGATTTCACCGATTTCAAACGAATGCTTTTCCGTCAGATTATAATTGCACCCGACAACATCCGCTCCGGTTTCCTCCGCTTTTAAAAGCAGTTTTTCATAAAAATCCGGTGTAACGAAATCATCGCTGTCCACGAAGCCGACCCATTCTCCTTTTGCGGCTATGAGTCCTAAATTCTTCGCCCCGCCCTGACGTCGGTTTTCCGGTGATGCGATTACTTTTACCGTTCCCGGATTTTTCGCCGCATATTCCCTTAATACCTCCAGAGAATTGTCCGTGGATTTGTCATCCACGGCAATAATCTCGTAATCGGAGATTGTCTGTGATAGCAGGGAATCCAGGCAGAACTGTAAAAGCCCGTCGGCTGCCATATTATAAACCGGTACGATAATACTTAACTTCATTTCTATCTCTCGCGTATAATCTGCTTATTCTCCACACGGTAAACCGCGTCGCATTTTTCAATCGTCTGCAGACGGTGGGCAATAATAATAAGAGTCTTGCTTCCGTGCAGATGGTTGATGGAATCCACAATTGCTTTCTCCGTATCGTTATCGAGTGCCGCCGTTGCTTCGTCCATGACAAGCACTTCCGGATCTTCATAAAGCGCTCTGGCAATTCCGATACGCTGTCTCTGACCGCCGGAAATTCTGACACCTCTCTCACCGATTCCGGTATCCAGTCCTTCCGGAAGTCCGCGTACGAATTCATCCAGCTGGGCTTCTTTTAATACTTCCCAGATTCTCTCTTCGTTAATCTCCTCTTCGGGAATTCCGAAGGCCACATTATTCCGGATATTGTCATCGAGCATAAAAATGCTCTGCGGAATATATCCCACATTCTTAAGCCACTTCCGGTAATTTCCTTCGGCAAAAATATCCTGCCCGTCGACCGTGATGCTTCCTTCCTGAGCCTTTAAAAGACCTAACAGAATATCCACAATGGTGGACTTTCCGGCACCGGTCGTACCGACGATTCCGACACTCGTTCCGATCGGAATGGTCAGATTCGCATGCTCGAAAATATTCACATCCGGCATGGTCGGATAATGGAAGCAGATATCGGAAAGCACGATTTCGTCCTTCGCCGGGAGTTTTTCCTTCGGAACTTCCATAAAGGAAACGTCCACATTTTTGGCTTCGATTTCGTCCTGCAGATTGTCCGAAACGCCCATGAAGAACGGTTCGAAATACGCAATGTTATTAAGCTGGTTGTTAATCCGGTTTGCGCAGGGCATCAGTCTCATGGCACCCATGACAAAAACGGAAACCGTGGTCATCATCTCGGTCGGATTTCCGTTTGTTAAGAAAATGTAGAGGAAATATCCGATAATTCCGGCAATGCATACCACCTCGATAATCAGTCTCGGAACATTGTTGTAAAGCGTATATTTCTGTACCGCATTGACATAGCCCTGACCGCATTTCTGATATTCGCGGACAAAGTAATTTTCGCGGCCGGTAATTTTTACCTCCTTGATTCCCATGACAGTCTGGGAAATATGTTTAAAGAGCGCACTGTAATAATCCTGGTTTTCCTGTCCCGCTTTCTTCATGACCGGCTTGATGAAAATCTTGATTAAGAAAAGCGTCACGATTAACAGCACCGCAAGAATGGCCGTCATCACCGGGTTATTCCAAAGAAGGAATGCCGCGATGCAGATAAATACGATTACTTCCGAAACCAGCGTTAAAAGCGACTGGATGAGTGCATACATATTGTTGACGTCCGACGTGATGGTACGCTGAATGACCGCCGTATCCGCACTTAAGAAAAAGGCATATTCCCGGCGGATGTAATTCTTCATCATACGCTCGGAAGTACTGAACTGGTTCGTGAATATAAACCGGTAAAGCAGTTTGTATTCCAGATGAATAAAAATATTCTTCACGATAAAAATGACAACCAGCGCCACCATAATCGCAACCCCGAATACCTTCTCATTCGGGAAATGAAAGAAGTTATATACCCACGAAATATACGGGCTTGAATTCACATAATCCGGTGTCAGAACAACATTGACGACCGGCAGAATCGCCGCCACCGAAAACGCCTCCAGTATGGCTCCGATGAGCATGATAATCACCAGTCCCACCATCTGCAGTTTCTGTTTCCGGTCCAGCAGAACCATCAGTTTCTTCAGTATCTTGACCATGTTTTCCTCTGTTCTAAATATTTCTTATCTTTGTCGGATCTACGCACAGCATACGATGGAAAGGATTCACCGATTAACGGCACCCTCATATACCTGCGTGCGTGCGGGTTTTTTAAACTTCATGACAAGGCCGTGGAGGGTCTTGGAAAGCTTAGGGGCACGGCTTAATATTAAGAGGTTTCGCTTCTCCTTCTCGGAGAGGTACGGGTTTGACTTTATCTCCGCCCGGTTCTTTTTTAAGAATGCGACTGCATCTTTGCAGACCGTATTCCCCTTCATCATTTTTACCGGAATGTGAAGAAGATAATCAAGCCGCTGGAATAACTGAAAGCGCTTCGCCTCCGTTAAAAGCGCGGGATATTTCTCTTCCGCCAGGCGGTAAGCCATATCGGAATTTGCCACCATCGCATCGTAAAATTCCGTCTTAAACGTTCCCCTGGTATTGCTTACATCCGAAAGCACGATATGGTAGCCGGCTTTCCCGACCTGATAAACGCCGCCGGTATTTTGAAGCATCCGAAGAAGCAGTTCGAAATCTTCATTGAGTTTCCCTTCTTCAAACGCATATTCTTTTAAAAAACTCCGCTTAATCAGTTTGGTGCAAAAAGACGCATCCCCGACATGCAGCAAAAGCAGCCGGAAATCTTCTTCGGACGAAATGAATTTCACATCATCGTCAAGTTCGCTGCAGGGAAGCAGGCA
>OMRN01000309.1 GCA_900313265.1 uncultured Lachnospiraceae bacterium
TAATATATCTTTATAATATTCTTCTGTATTTAAATCGAACATACCGGTTTCTTCCGGCTTGACATAGACATAGTCCGGATCGTTGTGCTCCGTGAAACAAATCCGCTTAAGTCCTCTGTTTACGGATTCTTTAATCATATCCTCTGTTGGTGCCTTACTGTCACCGGAGTAGCAGGAGTGCATATGAAAGTCTGCATTTATCATTGATTTCCTCTTTTCTGTTACGGATTGTTATATAATATAACCATTTCGTGAAACAAATTAATTTGATTATGTGAAACAAAAAATGCATTCTGTGAAACAATTGCATCGGATAAAAATCTTCACTGCAATTATATAAACATTTTTCCAAAAGGTCAAAAATTGTTTCACAGACAGTAGAAATTTGAACAATTTGTTAATTTTATCAAAGTTTCATTAACTGTCTTGAAAATCGGGGGGAGTTTCGGTAAAATAAATTTGCTGACAAAAGTTTGACAATCCTTAGCGATTTTTGATAATTGCGGGTGAGTCGACGGTTAAATAAATTTCTAGGAGGAATTACAAAATGGCAGTAAAAGTAGCAATTAATGGTTTTGGCCGTATCGGACGTCTTGCATTCAGACAGATGTTTGGTGCAGAAGGATACGATGTAGTAGCAATCAACGATCTTACTTCTCCCAAGATGCTTGCTCATCTTTTGAAGTATGATTCATCCCAGGGAAAGTATGCTAAGGCAGACACCGTTTCCGCAGGTGAAGATTCCATCACCGTTGACGGAAAGACTCTTAAGATTTACAAAGAGCCCGATGCAAATAACTGCCCTTGGGGCGAGCTTGGTGTAGATGTTGTTCTTGAGTGCTCCGGTTTCTATACTTCCAAGGAGAAGGCTCAGGCTCATATCAATGCCGGCGCAAAGAAGGTTGTTATTTCCGCACCTGCAGGAAAAGACCTTCCTACCATCGTTTACAATGTTAACCACACAACTTTAACCAAAGATGATACCATCATCTCCGCAGCAAGCTGCACCACCAACTGCTTAGCTCCCATGGCTAAGGCTCTTAACGATTTAGCAGGCATCAAGTCCGGTATCATGAGCACCATCCATGCATACACCGGTGATCAGATGATCCTTGACGGACCTCAGAGAAAGGGTGACCTTAGAAGATCCCGTGCAGGCGCTATCAACATCGTTCCTAACAGCACTGGTGCTGCAAAGGCAATCGGTCTTGTTATCCCTGAACTCAATGGTAAGTTAATCGGTTCCGCACAGCGTGTTCCGACCCCTACCGGATCCACCACAATCCTTGTTGCAACTGTTGAGAAGAGCGTAACCAAGGAAGAAATCAACGCAGCTATGAAAGCAGCAGCTAACGAGTCCTTCGGATACAACGAGGATGAAATCGTTTCTTCCGATATCGTTGGAATGACCTATGGTTCCTTATTCGATGCTACCCAGACAATGGTTGGCGAAGATAACCTTGTACAGGTTGTTTCCTGGTATGACAACGAGAATTCCTACACCAGCCAGATGGTTAGAACCATTAAGTATTTCGCAGAGTTACAGTAATTCAGTCTGTACTTTGCAGTCAGCAAATGAACAAACGGGCATAAGTCCAGGAGAGTCCGGCCGAGGATATTCGGCCGGGCTTTTTCAAAACAACTGTTTCTTTCGGGGGAATTCCAGTATGAAGAATACAGGCAGAAAATTCAGTCTCGGTTCGAAGATTACTATTTTCGTAATTCTTACGATTCTTCTTTCGGTGTCCGGTGTTTGTATTCTTTCGTTTATCATTAACGTCAATCAGATCGATACCTATTTCAAACGACTTACCATCAATAATGCACGGAACTTTGCGTCTTTTGTCGATCCCGATTTTTTGAAGGAATTAAAAGAAGTTGCACAAAGCGAAGAGTACCAGGCGCTTCGTGACAGGGCGGAAGAAGAGGAAGACGAGGTAATTGTTCAGGATTATCTTAAAGAAAAAGGGCTTTGGGAAAGGTATGAAGAACACCGGCAAAAAATCACCACATATCTTAATAATATGAGCGATATAGAATATCTGTATATCGTTGTCTGGGGTGGCAAAAATGCCACTCATGATATGTATCTGGTTGACGATTACGAAAACCCGGTTTATGAAACGGGCTATTATGAACTCAGAGAACCGGAATTTGCCGGAATTGACCCGGACGGCGAAATCGATCCGGTAATTTCGAACGGCGACTGGGGATGGCTTTGCTCCGGTTATGCGCCGGTTTATGACAGTGACGGGAATTATATCTGCCATGTCGGATGCGACGTTCAGATGGAAGATGTTATGAGAGAGCGAAGAATCAATCTTTTCTATATGATTCTCTGCGCTGTTGCGTGTACTGTAATTGTGTTTATTTTTGCAATTCTGTTTGCAAACAGGATTATTATCCGCCCGCTTAACGAAATTACCCGTGCCATGAAAAAATTCAAGCCGGAAGGGACACACGGATATGAAGAAGCCGGTGTTATTGACCTGGATATTAAAAAGAAGGATGAAATCGGCGAAATATACGAAGAAATCCATTCCATGCAGACCCGTATCGTTGATTATATCGATGATATTACGGAAATTCAGCATGACAAGGAATTAGCGGAAGAAGATGTAAGGAATAAAGAAAAAGCAATCGGCATCATCAGTCGTGACGCATACAAGGATTCCCTTACCGGCGTTGGAAATAAAACAGCTTATATAAAAAAGACGAATGAAATTAACGAGCAAATCCGTAACGGATTTAAGGATTTTGCCGTTGTGATGATTGATATTAACGGACTGAAAGCCGTGAACGATAATTACGGCCATGCCAACGGAGATCTTTATATAAAAGGCTGCTGCCACATTATCTGTGAAGTATTCAAGCATTCTCCGGTCTACCGCATCGGCGGAGACGAATTTGCGGTCATTTTAACCGGCGAAGATTTCTTAATCCGGCAAAGCCGCGTAAAAGAGATTCGTGAGATTTTTGCGAAGGCGTATGGAAACGAAGAGGCAGAACCGTGGGCCAGATATTCCGCATCGGTCGGAATGGCGGATTTTGCGGTAAACGACAAGTCGGTGGAATTTGTATTCCAGCGTGCGGATAAACAGATGTACGAAGAAAAAGAGAAATTCAAGCATGCGCCAATGTCTTAAAGAAAACCATCGGAGAAAAAGGCGCCGGTCTTCAAAAGACAATGGATAAACGGATCGAAGAATATAACGATTCATCCGAAAAATCTTACCGTCTATCGGTTTCCCTGCAAATGAAGGAAAGAAGACGGAGTAGTCACAAAAATTTAAGGAATACACCTGCCTCATTTTGTTGAGATTATGCGGCTTATATGATATAATAATTTTTGCTTGTGAAAAAGTTGACAAGCTTTTTCGTAGCGATGCGCAGGCTGCGGAAAAGCCGTTATAAAGCGGCAAAGAAAAAATTTTAAGGAGGACAGATTTATGTCATTAAACAAGAAAAGCGTTGACGATTTTAACGCAAAGGGCAGAAGAGTACTGGTTCGCTGTGATTTTAACGTACCGTTAAAGGAAGGCAAGATTACCGATGAAACCAGAATTAATGCAGCTCTTCCTACAATCAAAAAACTGATTGATGAAGGCGCAAAGGTTATTCTTTGCTCCCATTTAGGAAAAGTTAAAGAAGGACCGAACGAGAAAGAATCTTTAGCACCTGTTGCTGCAAGACTTTCCGAGAAACTCGGCAAGGAAGTTAAATTCATCGCCGATTACAATGTAACCGGTGAGGATGCTACCAATGCGGTTGCAGCCATGAACGAAGGTGATGTTATCCTTCTTCAGAATACCCGTTTCCGTGGAAAAGAAGAAACCAAGCCTCAGGATGCAGGCGAGAAGTTCGCAGAAGAACTTGCCGCACTTGCGGATGACTATGTATGTGACGCTTTCGGATCCGCTCACAGAGCACATGCTTCCGTAGCTGTTGTTACCAAGTATATTACCGCAAAGGGCGGAACCAATGCTGTTGGTTACTTAATGCAGAAGGAAATCGATTTCCTCGGCAATGCCGTTGAAAATCCTGTTCGTCCTTTCGTTGCAATCCTCGGTGGTGCAAAAGTTGCCGATAAGTTAAACGTTATCAACAACCTTCTTGAGAAATGTGATACCTTAATCATCGGCGGTGGTATGGCATTCACCTTCTTAAAGGCTCAGGGATATGAAATCGGAAAGTCCTTAGTTGATGATGAGAAGCTTGATTACTGCAAGGAAATGATTGCAAAGGCTGACAAACTCGGCAAGAAGCTTTTACTTCCCATCGATACCACAATTGCAGCTTCCTTCCCGGATCCCATTGACGGACCCATCGAAGTATCCGTTGTAGATGCAAATGCAATTCCTGCAGACATGGAAGGCCTTGATATCGGACCGAAGACTGCAGAACTTTACGCAGATGCTGTTAAGAGTGCGAAGACCGTTGTTTGGAACGGACCTATGGGCGTATTCGAGAACCCGACTCTTGCAAAAGGTACCATCGCAGTTGCAAAAGCACTTGCAGAGACCGATGCAACCACGATTATCGGTGGCGGTGATTCCGCAGCAGCTGTTAACCAGCTTGGCTTTGCAGACAAGATGAGCCACATCTCCACCGGTGGCGGTGCTTCCCTTGAGTTCTTAGAGGGCAAGGAGCTTCCCGGCGTTTATGCTGCAGACGACAAGTAAGATTTATTCGGAAATGTACTCCGCGTGGGCTTAGCCCATGCGGAGAAAGACCGTTTCAGATGCATTCACGAAATGAAGCAGATGAAAATAGAAATGTAAGGAGATAGTTAAAATGGCAAGAAGAAGAATTATCGCAGGCAACTGGAAAATGAACAAAACTCCTTCCGAGGCAGTTGCTTTAGTAAATGAATTAAAAGATCTTGTA
>OMRN01000357.1 GCA_900313265.1 uncultured Lachnospiraceae bacterium
AAGAATGCAAACGAAGTTTTGTCCGTCGGAGATACGGTGCAGGTTGTCGTACTTGAAGTAAACGAGGCGAAAAAGAGGATTGCGCTTTCGATTAAGCAGGCGTGAAAACCGGTGACAGGCACGTATTGTGAAGAGAAAAAAATGATATAAAACCCTTTCGGGGGTGAGTGAAAAAGGGGAGAAAAGATGAAGATTAAATGCGAGTATTGCGGGAATTTCTTCGATGATACTTTGGAAAAATGCCCAAACTGCGGGGCGCCGAACAACAGTATCCGTCGAAGCACGGAAGATCAGCCGACAACCATTGAGGGATTAAAAGAATGGTATGCCTCGAAAGGCCTTCCGCCTGCGGAAGTGACACGATTTTTCATCGGTGAGGATTACCGGGATCCGAAGGCTTTCGGTATTTACAAAGATGAAAAATCCGGGAATTTCGTTGTTTACAAGAACAAGGCGGACGGATCGCGTGCGGTTCGTTACGAGGGAACGGATGAGGCATATGCGGTTAACGAACTGTACATGCGCCTGAAGCAGGAAATTTTAGAGCAGAAAGCACATAATTTACAAAAAGCTTCCGGCTCGGATTCTTCCGGGACAGGTGCTTCCGGAACCGGTGCGAAGCGTCCAATGAGCAAGAAAACGCTTATTATAGCTCTGATTGTCGCTTTTGTGGTGGTTGTGTGTCCCTGTTTATTCATTGTTTTCTCATTGATTTCGGGAATGGTGATTGGGGCAAATACACCAAATGAGGGTTATTATCTAAAAGACGGAGTCACTTATTACCGTTATACGGAGTCGGACGGCGGATGGGCCGATTATGACTTCACGGACGGAGACTGGGTTGAGACAACGGTTTCCGGAGATTTGGTAAAATGGAAGAGCGCGAAACCGTACTATCTTGGACAAAATTACGAAGACGGATTAGGGGTTCCGGATTTTAAACAGAGTGTTCTTTACGATGATTTGTCCCACGAATATACGCAGGGTTATTACAAAGTCGAAGACACGGATTATTACTTCCTTCCGAGTGCTTACGGCGGATGGTATTACTTTGATAACAGCAGCGATGACTGGTCGCCGGTAGGCAAATCCGATCTTCCGGCCGATTTACAGCATTTTAATACTTCGCAGAACTTCTGGTATACGCCGACATGGGACAGCAGCACGCAGACGAAGGATTTTGAAAGCTCGTCTTATTATGCGGAGTATGAGGATAAAACCACATCTCACAGCAATGACAGCGACAGCAGCTGGGATTCCAACGATACGTGGGATTCCGGCGGAACCGACTGGGACAGCGACTGGTGATTGGGTGATTATGTGAGTAATCATGTGGCAGGAATGCAGAGAAGGTAAAGCATTTTTCAAAAATGATTGGCGGGCATATAAGAGCCCGGATAAATCCGGCTTTTGTATGGTACCGGGAGGACTAAAATGAAAAAACCGAACAAAAAATATACTTCGATTTATGTGTTCATGGCCGTGATGCTTCTCATCATTCTCGGCTGTACGGGATACAATGATTCCACGTATAAAGACGTTGGAAATTATACACTGGTTGTATCAAAAAACGGAAAGCATTCATTTGTATTTAATTATAACTGGAGCGGGGATCCGGCCGATAATGTCATAGCATTTCCGGCTACCGACGGAGCAAAAGCAGAGGTTGAGAAAGTCGGCGGATTTATCGGAATCGGTGTGCCGTGTCCTTTTGATATTAAAGTCGAAAACGGTGTAAGATGCGAAAGCTTAAACCCTGATGACTACGAATTCCCGGTTTCGTTTGAAGACATGCTTTTCGAAATGAAAATAGGAAAGGATATTTCGGATTTTTATTCCGCACTGCCTGTTTGTGCTTCATCCGAAGCATATGGATATACCGGGGTGGAACAGCCGGACGGAAGCATGATTTTTTACCGTTTTTTGGTGACGGTTGACTGTGATCCGGCAAATGAAACTTTTTATTCCAAGGACGGAATTCTTTATGTTACAAAGGACAATTCTAAAGTCGAATTACCGTATGAATCGACAATTGCCCAGTTAGACAGTGAAGCGTTAAACGGTTCGGAAACGGATAGCACGGAGGCGGAAAGCATGAGTGTGAGAGAAAATGAAAGTTATGATCCCATGGAACCGATGGCGGTGATGGTTCTTTCTTTGGATGAGAGGAGTTTCAGTGTGGATTTATCCGATAATCCGATTGCGGACGGTATTTGGGAAAAAGTAAAAACCGATGCCCCGGAGTTATCATTCACGGATGACGGAGACTCCGGCAAAGTTGCGGATCTTCCGTGGGAAATAGCTCCCGAGAATGATTTCGAGGAAACGACAGCCGAAGCGGGCGATGTGCTTTTCTTAAACGGAAACCGGATTTGTATCTGTTACGGTGAAAAAACCGGGAATTTCATCAAAATCGGTGAAATCTATTCAAGCGGAGAGGAAATGAAGGAATTTTTCGGCGGCGAGGACGACGTAAAAGGCCGGCTCTATCTGGAGTGGACGGAATAAGGTTGGGTGCCTGTCACTTTGGGGGCAAAAGTGACAGGCACTTTTAGGGCAAAAGTGACAGGCACCTTTGGAGTGAAAGTGACAGGCACCGGAGAAAGAATGAAAAAAGGAATCATCATAGGAGCAGGTGCGGTTTGTATTGCGATGGCAGCCGCAGCAGTTGTTCTGATTGTAAATAATACGAATTCAAAAATGAATAATCCCAAGAGCAGCGATTCAGCCGTGGAAGAAGAGATATCGTCGGAGGCTGAATCGGCAATCTTACCGGAAGAGTCCGGTAAGACGGAAGATATCGTGGAAATGGCTGAAAATACGGATGAGAAGAAAGACGCGGACGGAAGTTCAAAGGATGAAACGGATGGCAGGGCCGGAAACGGAGATTCCGAAAAAGAAAATTCTGAAAATGGGAAGGATTCTGCGATCGGATTCGAAACGGAGAAAACGGTTTCAGAAAAAGAATCCGCAAAAACCGACATAACAGCATCCTTGCCGGAGAATAAAGCCGAAGAGGAAGAGTCCGGACAGAATACGGATTCGTATCCGTTAAATGCCAGCACCGCAGGCGAGAACGATACCGTTACTTACGGCATCGATGTATCCAAGTATCAGGGTGATATCGACTGGGCACAGGTTGCGGCTACGGGGATTGATTTTGCCATTATCCGTGCGGGCTACCGTGATCCCGGAAGTGCAAATCTCGGCGCGGACAGTTATGCATTAAAGAATATTCAAGAGGCCACCGAAAACGGGGTAAAAGTCGGGGTATATTTTTTCTCGACAGCCGTAAGCGTGGAAGAAGCGCAGGCGGAAGCAGACTGGCTTGCCGATTTGCTTGCGCCTTATTCCATCACCTATCCGGTTGCTTATGACTGCGAGGGATTTGAGCATAACCGACAGGCCGGTTTGACTAAAGAGGAACGGACGAATGTTGCGATGGCATTCATGAACCGCATATATCAAAGAGGCTACACGCCGATGTTTTATTCGGCAGTGGAGAATATCGAAAACGATGCCAAATGGGACACGTCCCGCCTCGAGAAAAAGTATAAAATGTGGGTGGCCAGATATAATCAGGAAACGTCGGATTATGCGCTCGGACCCGATTATGCCGGACAGTGCGCGATGTGGCAGTATTCCTGCCACAGCAGAATTGCGGGAGTTTATAACGCGGAAGTGGACCTCGATGTTGCATTTTTTGGGTATGACGGCGTGGAACCGCCGAAAAATGCAGGTGAGGAAAGGGATTTTTGATAAATACGGAAAAGAGCATTAATGGGAACAAAGAAAAAATTCAACAGCAGAATATGGTTACTTTTACTGGGAGGGATTGCGATGCTTCATCTTTTCGGATGCACGTCAAACAATAAGGCAGCGGATAATGACCGCATTACGAGTGTTCATTTAACTTACGACAAGTATTCCGGGGACCAGTTTTTCTTAGAGGCGGTTGTGGATATTAACAAAGATAATACCGCAAAGGCAACCATCACCAAACGCATCGGACCGATGAATTATACCGGCACGAAAAAAGAAGGAAAAATCTCCATGAATGAAGGTCAGGTTGAGGCACTTTTGAATATTCTCGCCCGATACGATCTGGAAGCATGGAATAATCTTCCGAGTTACGGCAGTACCACGTCTCCGACGCGAAGTCTTTATGTATCAAAGGGTAAGGATGTTTCCTATTATGTTGCATGGAATGCCAAATTTCCGAAAACCCTTCCGCCGGAAGAGGATATCATGTATATGGAACTTTTCAATTATTTTAACGACATGATAGCCAACGAGCCGGGCTGGGAAGAGGTTGTCGGCGAAAATCTGGAAGATCCGAGAGACAATCCGGCCTATGGTGAGAGGACGGTTACCTGGTTTGGAAACGAAGTCAGCCTTGTTCCGGGAACGGGAACGTGGTATGAAGACGGGCGGTATTCGGATATCGATTACGGTGATAAAAAATGGTGGATTGAAGAAGGATTTACCGGAGAATGGACGTTAAATAAAGATCATCCGACCGATGATTTAAACCCGGTCGATGATGCGTCGCTTAAAGTGGAAGAGGACGGGTCTTTGATTTTTGAATTCAAGGGCGAGACCTATAAAGGGGCCTTAAGCGAAGGCAGAAGATACATGGACGATGCGGGTCTGTGGTTTGATGTGGATGAGTGGACGAAACGCTACTGCGAGGTTCATTTGGTGAAGCCGGAGTCCTATAAGGAAATTCACGTTACGTGTTATCCGAACCCGGTTCCTTCGGAGCAGTTTGCACCGATTGATGTGTATCTGGTAAGAAAATAATCCAGGGTGCCTGTCACTTTTTAGGGAAAAGTGACAGGCACCCAACGGGAGAGAAAACTGCGAACAAAATCTGCTGAATATAAATTACTGACAGGACTGTTTTTTAAACTGCTTCCGTTTCAGGTTTTACTGGTTTTGGTATGTGCGGTAAACGGAATTATTGACAGTCTTTTCGGCAGCAATTTTATCGGCGTGACTGC
>OMRN01000191.1 GCA_900313265.1 uncultured Lachnospiraceae bacterium
CGGGAACGAAACCGGTGTTTCGAGATTCTTTCCGTAGGAATTCACATTCTGCCCTAAAAGCATCACTTCCTTTACACCGTCGGACGAGAGTCTTTCGATTTCTTCTAAAATCTCCGACATTTCACGGCTTCGTTCTCTTCCGCGAACATAAGGTACAATGCAGTACGTGCAGAAATTATTGCAGCCGAACATAATGTTTACGCCGGATTTAAACGGATACTTGCGTTCAATCGGGAGATCTTCGACGATTTTACCGGTGCCCTCCCAGATATCGATTAGCGGTCTGTCCTGCTCCATCATGGCAACATAGTATTCGGGCAGTTTAAAAAGATTATGGGTTCCGAAAATCAAATCGATAAACGGATACGATTCCCGAAGTTTGTCGATTACGGACTGCTCCTGCGTCATGCATCCGCACATGGCGATTTTCATAAAAGGATTCCGTTTTTTATACGCATTCAGAGTCCCCAGTTTGCCGTATACTTTCTGATTGGCATTATCCCTGACCGAACAGGTATTATACAGCACAAAATCGGCATTTTCGGATTCGGTCATTTCATAACCGATCCGTTCCAAAATGCCGATTAGTTTTTCGGAGTCCCTTGCATTCATCTGACAGCCGAATGTAACTACGCAGGCCGTAAGCTTTCGCCCGGCTTTTTTCTCGATATTACTAAAAATCTCCCGTCCTTTTTCAATGAATGCAAGCTGCTTTTGAAGTTCTTCTTTATCTTCTTTTGTTTCAAATTCCGTATATTTCATCGAACCTGTCCGTTGCCCCGAATAATATATTTGTAGCTGACAATCTGCTTCAGTCCCATAGGGCCTCTGGCATGAAGTTTCTGCGTGCTGATGCCGATTTCCGCACCGAATCCGAACTCAAATCCGTCCGTAAAACGGGTGGATGCATTGACATATACACAGGCCGAATCCACCCATCTGGAGAATTTTTCCTGATTTTCCTTATTCTCGGAAATAATCGCATCGGAATGTCCGGTATTGTGTTCGTTAATAAACGCAATAGCCTCATCCACGTTCTCCACGATTTTAACCGAAAGAATATAATCCAGGTACTCTTTGTAAAAATCCTCTTCCGTTGCGGAATTTGCCTCGGGAAGGATTTCACATGTCGCATCGTCCCCGCGGAATTCCACATTTTTCTCTTTGAGTTTTTTATAAACCATCGGCAGGAATTCATCGGCGATATTCTTATGTACAACAAGCGATTCACAGGCATTGCAGACACCGATGCGCTGGGTTTTGGCATTGAATACAATCCGTACGGCATCGCTTAAATCCGCGGATTCATCCACAAAAATGTGACAGTTTCCGGTTCCCGTTTCTATGACGGGAATCGTCGAATTCTCCACAACAGCCTTAATCAGTCCGGCTCCGCCTCGGGGAATTAACAAATCCACATACTCTTTCATTCTCATAAACTGCGTGGTTGTTTCACGGTCCGTCGTTTCGATTAACGAAATCGCGTCGGTCGTAATGTTTTCGGATGCAAGTCCTCTTTTAATACTTTCCACAATCGCTTTGTTTGAGGAAATAGCATCCTTTCCGCCCTTTAAAATCACGGCACTGCCCGCTTTAAAACAAAGGGCAAAAGCATCCGCCGTTACATTCGGACGGGACTCGTAAATAATTCCGATTACACCCATGGGAACGGAAATTTTCTCGATTTCAAGGCCGTTCGGACGTTTAAATGTCTCGAGCGTCTCCCCAACGGGATCCTCCAAATCCGCCACCTGTCTTAAGCCTTCCGCCATGCCCTGGATTCTTCCCTCATCCAGTTTCAGCCGGTCCAAAAGGCCGGGATGCATGCCGTTTGCAATCCCGTTATCCAAATCAATCTGATTGGCTTCAATAATGGACTGTGCATCGTTTACCAGGCATTCGGCGATCCGGCGGAGTGCTGAATTTTTCTGTCTTTCATTCAGTTTCTCCACTTCGTATTTCGCACTTTTTGCTTTCTTGCATAATTCTTCCAGGTACATTTTTTTGCCCCCTTTTTGCAAATAATATATAACTCACACCGTAATGACAAAATCCGTCCGGATATCACCTTTTCCGACCGGAATGCCGCCTTTTGTCAACGCTTTCTCTTCCGGTGAAAGAGCCTTGGTCACTTTCTTTTCCTTACATTCCATATAACAGATGCCGGCACTTTTTACGAAGCTTTCCGCTTCAAATCCGGCAAGGAACCGGTCATAATATCCTTTACCGTAACCGATACGGTTCCCCGCATCATCAAAGGAAAGTCCCGGAACCAGAATCAGTACGGAATCATCTTCCGGTTCAAAATGAAATGCTCTGTCTTTCTCTTCTTTCGGCTCCCTTACCTTAAACGTGCCGGTCTGAAGATTCATAAGATCATCCGCTTCGTAAAATACGATTTCGTCTTCCTTCGTTACCGGATAAAAACACGGAATTCCTTTTTCTTTCAGTGCTTCAAAAACTCCGTCCGTCGGGACTTCCTTATCCTTTGAAGCATATAAAAGCACCTTGTTTACCTTCAGGATTTTTACGATTTTTAACACTTCCCCGGTTAAAAACTCTCCGGCATCAATTCTTCTTTCGTCACTGATTGAATTGCGGATTTCCAGACATTTTTTCCGGTAAATTTCTTTCCGTTCTTTGACGGAAACAACCGGATGAGAGCTTCCGTCCTTTTCCACTATCCGTATCTGTCCAAGCTGTCCTTTCACCGAGGCCCTGATTTCGCTTAAGTATTCCGCCCTTAAAAGACCCTGCTCATTTCGTTCCTCTTCCGTCAGCTGTCTTTCCTTTGACAGACGGTACAGTTCGTTTATTCTGTTAATCCGCTCTTCCTGCGTCATATTCAGCCTCTGCTCTCGATTTCTTCCATCATATGAATCAGATCGAAATCCTCGTCCTTGTGCTGCTTAAAGAGTGTTCCGAAATGACGTCCGTCCATGATGCGGTGAAGAATACGGATATCCGCGCTGTTTGCGATAATCATGTCCGCACCGGCCGTAGTGGCGATTTTGGCTGCCATCAGTTTGGTGTTCATACCGCCCGTTCCGACACTGCTTCCGGTTTCGGAACTGCCCATTTTCATAATTTTATCGTCGAGAACATCCACCGTATCAATGAATTTCGCATTGGAATTCGTTCTCGGATTATCGGTATAAAGTCCGTCAATGTCGGATAAAAGAATCAGCAAATCCGCTTCCACTAACGAAGCCACGATTGCGGACAGAGTATCGTTGTCGCCGAATTTAATTTCAAATGTGGAAATTGTATCGTTTTCGTTCACCACCGGAATAACGCCCAGTTCCAACAGCGTCATCAGCGTATTATGTGCATTTTTACGGCTGACCGGATTGGTCACAATATCTTTGGTTAAAAGAACCTGTGCGGCTACCTGATTGTATTCCGCAAAAATCTTTTGATATACCATCATGAGTCTCGACTGACCGATTGCGGCACATGCCTGTTTTAATTCGATATGCTCGTTCGGGTTCTCGATATTGACCGCTCTTTTGCCGACGCTGATGGCACCGGACGTTACGAGAATCACTTCTTTTCCGCTGTTCCTGATATTGCAAAGTTCCCGTACGAGAACCTCCATTTTGTTTAAATCCAGTGCTCCGGTCATCGGATGCTGCAGGGAAGACGATCCGATTTTTACCACAACTCTCTTCTTTGACAAAATCTCTTCCCGGATCTGCTCCTCTATATGTTCAATATCATTTTTTGCCGTTTCCGTACTCATTTTAAAAATCTCCTTCAAATCTGCATGAATAACCAATCTATTTTACCAAATTTTAACCAATCGTGCAATCACGATGTACGCTTGAAGGGCGTATCGCGCAAAATGAAACAACCGGGCAAATGATGATCTGCCCGATTGTCTTAAATCCACAGCACTCACAATGACCGCAACCAGACTTTCGAGTATGGCCGGTATCGCTATTTTAATCCGTTCAGTCACTCTGGATTTCATCATTTCTTCCTGTCGCCCCGCAGAGTGCTTCCGCGCATTTTAATCCGTCCATGGCAGCAGATGTGATTCCGCCCGCATATCCCGCTCCTTCCCCGCAGGGATAGATTCCGGCAGCCGAAAGCGCCTGAAACGATTCATCCCTTAAAATCCGGACGGGTGCACTTGTCCTGCTTTCCACACCGGCTATGAGCGGATTTAAATCGGCATAGCCTTTCATCTGCGTGTTGAAATGTTCCATTCCTTCCACAAACGATTGATTCATGGAAGGCGTAAAAAGAGAGTTTAAAGAAGCTTCCTTAAAATCTCCCGATAAAGCACTTTGGTATCCGGCAAGGTCAATATTCTCATAAAAAGAATTTCCGTCTTTTTGCGGTAAATCTTCTTTTTCTAACGAATTTTCTTTTCCGAAAGACCCGGAATAAACATCCTTCTTAAAATCTTTATAAAACTGTACCGGTATTTTTCCTTCTCC
>OMRN01000311.1 GCA_900313265.1 uncultured Lachnospiraceae bacterium
ACGATTCCTACCATACGATGAACCAGTTCTTCAACTTCTTCCGCACAGGAATCAAGCTGAATAATCGCATCGTCACGGGCAATAATCTGATTGTGCTTGGTATCTACAACGAATTTTACCCATCTCCAGGAACGGTTGCATTCATTTGCAGCGCGAAGTGCTTTGTCGAATTTGTCTTCGGAAATCTGAAGCCAGTTGCATCCTTCAATGCTTACATGAGTATCATCCGCATCAAATGTGATATACACATCCATCGTGATGTTGTCTGCTTTCCATCCGCATCTTACAACGCTTTCGTTCTCATCTTCGGAAAGCAGAGTTGCGGTAGATCCCTTTGCCTGAACATACGCTAAAAACATTTTTGCTGAATTACATGCCATTTTAAATCCCTCCGTTAATTTGTTTATTTCGCAAATTCATACGGAATCATTTCAATCGGAAATACCATCCGCCATGAATTCACCCCACAGTCACAGTTTACTATTTTCCGCCCGAAAACACAACGATTTTATTCCTTCATCAGGTTATCGAATTCCTCGCCGGTCAGTCGGTTTTCACGAACCAGGACATCTGCCATGGACTGGATTTTATCCTTGGCCTTTTCTAAAATCTCGATGGTATTGGCCATCTCACGGGTTAAAATATCATTCACAAGTTTAACGTAATCCGCAGCCAGTGAGGATTTTAAAATTTCGTCCTTGTCCAATACAATCAGTCTTCCCTCTTCCATGCCGTAAGAACAAATCAGATTGAATGCCCAGTATGTTGCATTCTTCAAATCGGAGGAAGCACCCGTATTTAAGGACTTCTCCTTTCCGTAGAAAACTTCTTCACAGGCACGGCCCGCAAGCGAGCATCGAATTTTGGACAGAATGTCTTCTTTCGAATAACTTCCGGTATTCTCCTGATTGGAATGCTGCATATATCCTCCGAAATTACCACGCGATTCGATGGTGATATACGACGGCTTGTCTCCGCTTATGTATGCAATATAGGCATGTCCGAGTTCGTGAATGGCAACGGATTTATAATACTCTACATCGTTTTCACGTTTTTCCCCGTAGAGATAATCTTCCAGCGCCGTAAGCAGATCGTCTCCGTTCACCGGACGTCCTGCCTTTGAGGCATTTCTGAATGCCATCTCAAGAATATTTTCAAGTTTTGCAAGACACAGTCCCGGCGTACGCTCCGCCACATTCTGTGCAACTTCTTCCGAAATATCGGCTTTGCGCTTTTTAATGGTGCGAAGCACATATTCTTTTCTTTCTTTTTCCTTCGGAAGATCCACCTTAATCTGGTTATCAAAACGACGTACTAAAGCCTCGTCCAGTCCGGATATACCTTCACTGTCGCTTCTGGCACCGTAATTGGTTGCCGCAAGCACGAAGACCGGCTTTGACGGATCTGTGGATGCGAATCCGTCCATCTGAACCAGAAGTTCGTTTAACATGGTTTCCGTATGATGTGTATTTGACGAACCGGTACGCTGTTTTCCGATGGCATCGATTTCATCGATAAATACGATGGCCGGAGCATATTTCCTTGCTTTCTCGAACAATTTGCGGATGTTTTCCTCACTTTGTCCGACAAGGCTGTTCATAAAGGAAGTCGCCGTTGCGGAGAAAAACGCAACATTTGCTTCTCCCGCCAGTGCCTTTGCGAGCATCGTTTTTCCGGTTCCCGGAGGTCCGTATAAGAGTACTCCCTTCGGAGGCTTTCCTCCGCTTACTAAGAACTGTTTCGGTTTCTGGAGATATTTTACGAAATACTTCAGTTCTTCCTTGGCGGTTTCGGCACCGATAACATCGTCAAAACGGATGGACGGACGGGTTGCATCGGAAACCATGGCATTTCTGGTATCCAGATCGACCGCTACGCGCTTCTTGATATCATAAAACCGGATATCAATATCACTGCCGGTTGCGGAAACTTCCTGCTTTGTCTTATAGTCCAGAACAAAGCCGCGGCGTGAGAACTGCTGGCTTTCTTTCTGCATGTAAAGTTCGTCGGCCAGCTGTTCGATTTCACGACAGAAGCTGGCACAGTTCGCCTCGTTTACCTTAATGGTTCCGGTTGCACCCTCCTGAATAAAGGTTCTGCGGTCGATATCGGACCAGCCTGTGTCAAGTTCCAACAGATAAATAGGAAGATTCGCGTTCTTTTCAATCAGATTATGGAAAAGGGATACTCCTTCCGTTTCATAATCGGCAATGCTTAATACGGAATGATTGGTTTCCTCAACATTTCCGCCGAACGGATTGATTAATACCGCGGAAACTTCCTCTTTCTTCATTACCTTTTTCACATCATCTTCTTTTCCGGCAAAGACAACCTCATATTTATTTTTGTCCAGAAGATCAAAAATCGTATCATGACCGCCGGTAAAGGCCATCATCTTCGTCTTGGTTTCATTCCGGAATAACGGCATCAGTTCCTTGTTAATGCTGTCAAAATCGATGTCCAGATGGATTTTCTTAATCTTGCGTTTCTTGCTCTTCGAAAGCTGACGGAGAAGTTCGAAAATCTCATTCTTGATAAAGATGCCGCTCTGTCCGACGGCAACACGCGCATCGATTCCGCCGCCCCGGTTATAAAGGAACAAAAGCGGAAGCGATTTATCGTAAGTAATTGCGATTTCGAATTCCTTCTCCATTCCGGCCACAACCTGGTCAAAACTGTTGCGGACCATGTCAACCAAAGAGTGAACTCCGATATGGTTAAACATTACCACGTTACCGGAAGCGATTCTCGAACACATCTCGGGCGGAATCAGCTTTTCTCCGAAACGGTTTTCTTCCGAACCGATGGCTTCAACCAGTACACGGTCGGGAAGGGTCGTTAAATTAACGCTTGTATCATCATACAGTTTCTTTCCGACATTCGATGTAAATATAATGATGGCATCCTTAAAGCTGACATCTTTATCCGTGGAAACATCATGCAGTTTTCCGGAACCGAGCAGTTGCAGAAATACACGAATAACCGAAATATTGGCTTTCTCAAACTCATCGAATAAAAGGATACATTCCGGATTGTTCTTTACAAAACCGGTCAGGTTTCCTTCCTTGGTGTTGGAATATTTGTTTGAAGAACCGATTAAATCATCCACGGACTGGGAATTCGCGAATTCACTCATATTGAATTCTTTAAACGGAATTCCGAGTGTATTGGCCGCAGTCTCTGCCAAAAGTGTCTTGCCGACACCCGGAGGTCCGAAGAAGAAGAAATAGGATCTCGGATGATTACCGCGTTCGGTCTGTTTTAAAAGTTCTCCCTGGGAATAACCCTGAAGGAATTTAAGTACAGCCTGTTCCTGACCGATTACCGTGCTGAGAAGCGATGTACTGAGCAGTTTAATCCGTTCGGACAAATCATAAATATCACGAACCTTAATCTCCTTCGGTTCATTGCTTTCGGGTTCTTCCTCACTGCCGTTTCCGGTTTTTCCACCGTATGGCATTTCGGGATTATACGGTTCAATCTTCGGTTTTTTCTCTCCCTTCGGTTCTCCTTCACCCGAAGCGGTTCCTTCCGAACCTTCAGCCGGTTTACTGCCCGTTTCATCACCGGATTTTTCCGGTTCTTCTTTCTTCTTCGGCATGGTCTCCTTCATTTTTTCCACCTGGGCAAAAACTGCATCCATACCCGATCCTTTTGCAAAAACTTCCGCAAACGGAATCGCCGAATCCCTCAGTGCTTCATCGAGAATCACATCATTCGCGGACTCCATGCCTTTTTCATCCACAAAGGCAACAAAAGCTTCTTTGAGTTTCTCCTGTTCTTCATTCCTTGAAAGATACGGAAGAAGGATTTTAAGTCCGGTACTGACTAACTTGCTGTCAATCCCCTTTTTTTCAAACCATGCACGGGCACTTTCCAGTTCTCCCACTGCTTCCTCGCTGATAATCGATTTGAGCTTCACTTCATTCATGGCAAGCAGTTTCGAATATCCGAGAATGATACTCTCCGGAGAGACGCCTTCCTTTCCGGATTCAAACTGAAGCACGGTTTCCAAAACTTTGTTTTTTGTCTGATCCATGAAACATAACCTCCCTTTACATTTTTATATTCAGCATTTCAGCTTAACCTTTGACTTTGGATCCTTGTAAACCTGTTACCATATTATCACAACTTTTCCCATCACGGAACTCAACAGGTAGTTTAAAATTCAAACTTAATCCTTAATGTTTGCTGTATATAATCAGCTTATCCTTCGGCCCGAGTTCTACCATATGCGTTCTTTGGTCTCTTCCGAATAAATCAACAACCCCGCCCGGCCTTGTAATTCCCAAAAGAACCGATTTGTTTCCTTCCGGTGAAGCGTCGTAAATCGCACGGATCAGATCGTAAGCCGAGCATTTCGGCGGAATTTCTTCCAGAAAATCCCTTACCTGTCGAATATAGATTTCCCGGCTGTCGTAATTTTCCCTTCCTTCCGATTCATCGTCATATTTTAAGATATCGTTATAGAATTCATACAGTTCGATTTTTTCGCCGATCTGTGTCACCATTTTACTGATATAACGGTTACTGATAACAATATTGTTAACCTGGTAATTGGACAATACATCATAATTCTTCGGATTTAAGATTTCCACGATGACATCGATTTTTTCCTTGTCGAAATCCGGATTTTCCTTCAGTTTGTCGGTAATAATATCATGAACATAAATCAGGCTGGTCAGGGCATAGGAATCAATGTCTTTTTCATCGACACAGTCATCCGAAAGAATCAGGATGCTGGTATCCTCATCATACGTATCCACAAAATCCACGATTTCGTTCTTTATGGTTTCGATATCGTAAATCTCCGTCGCAATACACCTGTTTATGTATCGATATTCCTTATAATAACCGTTTTGTTCCAGACTCTTTTCATCATCTATCACGAGAATATTCAATATATCCGAACCGTCTTCGGTCTTCCATTCATTGCAGAAAGAATTAAAGCCGTTCATGATATCCCTTATTTTGCTGTTATGACCGAGGATGATAATATTTTTCTTCTGTCTTCCGTAATTCGGACGGATTTTCACACTTAACGTGCCTGATTTTTCATCCGGACCGTTTCCGTTATCATAAAAATCCTTCTCTTCAAGCGCCATATAGTAAAACATCGGACCGGTCTTGCTTTCCAAGAATGCAAGCGGAACAATGCTTTCGTTCGAGGCAAGAATGCTTCGAATACCCTCTTCCTCATCGCCTGTCTTTTTTATTTCCTCTCCCGGAACACAGAAGAATTCCGCTCCTTTATTGGAGAAGAGATTACTGTATACCATATTTAATTCCGGAAAAATACAAAACTGCGAAAACAGCTGTCCTAAAATACAGTTGACGGATACCGGGACGATATTGCATTTATCTAAAACTTCTTTATGCGAAATGATTTTATCCACCAGTTTTCCGGTCCAGGGGTCATCCGTCTCCACAATAATTCTCTGATTGTCGCTGGATTCCTCGGAAGAAGTAATCTGCGAAACCTGTACCAGCGTTTTCACGGTATTGGCATTTCCGGACCGTTTCTCTTTCTCTTCCGCTTCCGAAGGATTCGAAGCGGTATCGTCCTCCCCTAGAATAATGATAGTTTTCGCCCTCTCCAAAGAGATATCCTGAAGCATTTTGATAGAATAGGTGCTTCCCTCTTTGACAATCACATCCAGTTTGATTTTCAGCTTTTTTTCCGCCTTTAATGTCAGATAAAGGCGCTCGTTTATTTCACTTCGAATTCTCTCGGCATCATCGTTTACCATTACAACGATTGTCTCTTTTCTCTGCGTGTAAAGCATGTCGTTGATAATTTCCGATGCACGGGAATTCCAGTTTAAAATAACCGTATGATCCGATGCCAAAAGACGTCTGGAATTCATATTTGCACTGTCCACAAATCCGGAAATATAGTTCGTTACATAACCGATGACGGCACCGGTAAAAGTGATGCTTCCGATGATAATAGTGATAATACAGACCGTAACCAGTATCAGGTCGGCTTCGGTTAAATCCACGATGTTTTCAATCATTCCCGCATCCAGAATCATCCCGATTGTATAATAAAGAACCGTCCAGAATCCGACGCCGTCCGCATTTCTTTCAAGCAGCGTAAAGATAATAAAACTGTTTAAAAACAGAATCAGTGCATTAAAAACAATAATAATAAAAAGCACGACTCCTCTTGGATTCTTTATGGCATTCAGACTGATTCTTTCCCTGATTTTTCTAAACATATTCTTCTCTTCTCTTTCTTCTTTGTTCTTCCAGTTCGCTTAAACTGTGTAAATCACTTGCCCTTAAATCCTTGTATACCGGCTCTCTTGCCGGCTCGCCTCCAGAAACGGCCTTTTCATAGTCGGATAAATCATTCTCGTATCTTTTCGCACTTACTCTTTCCAAAGGGATCATTCGCAAAAAACTGATAATAAACGGGAAGAAAAAGCAGATTATCATTTAATTCTCCTTCGCCGAACCGGAAAACTCCGGGTAACGCTTTTTTACAAGTTCATTATTTTTCAAATCCTCAACCGTGGTTTCATACACTTTTCCCTTTGCCGGATTCGTTGTGCGGTATTCAAAACCGAATTTCTCCATAAATTTTTCCAGCATGGAGGAATATACGGAAATGCCGATTCGGTTTATCAGGATATCCTCATTCCGCCACTCCGTTAAATGTTCAAAAATCCAGTCAATAATCATTAAATAATTGTTTTGGTTCGCATCACCCGGTGCAATCGCGATCATCGAAATATACGCATCAAACTCTCCCCCTAAGGAGAAAAGATCAATCATCGAACTCCGGATAATTGCCTGTCCGGAAATCAGCTGTTCATACGCTTCTTTCCCAACGGGATAAATATCGCAGTATCCGATGATTTCATCCTGTTTTACGAGAAGAATGGATGTATCGCTCTCGTACTGTTCGGCCGAATCTTTCCATTCGTCAAAAGTTCCTTCAATATCCACGTTCATTTCAAACTGTTCGGAAGGAATACAAAGATAATCGAGTTCGATTTCCTTCATCGTTAAATCCGTATAATTCATGCCGATTTGCGAAATGTTGGAAATTTTTAATAATGTCGGTTTTTTATATCGTACCTCTTTCGCTTCTTTGGTAACCGGATTATTCTTTTTTGTCAGGAACAGGATGCTTAATACTTCATCAAAATGAACATCCGTAACTTCCGGAAAGGCATCCAGCCACTGCGTCGGTCCAAGATAAAACTCCATCGCTTCCGAAGGATGAAAGTCCTCAATCCGAAGCGGAATAATCGGCTTGAGCCTCGAAACAGCCGAATTGATTTCCCGAAGAACATAGGGCGATTTATCGGATTTGCTTGAAAAAATCAATAAAACAGCCATTGAATTGCCGATTCCTTTAACAATTTCCTCTGCATAATCCTCCCCTTTACGGATATCCCGGGGAGCAATAAAGCATTTACATCCTCTGTTTTCAAGATTTTTAACTACCGTAAAGGCAACATTACGGTCTTCCGACGCATATGACATAAAA
>OMRN01000314.1 GCA_900313265.1 uncultured Lachnospiraceae bacterium
CAGGGATTCAATCTGGGGGCGGCTGATTTTATCAGAAAGCCTTTCCGCGCCGACGTGCTTTTAAGACGTGTCGGAAATATCATTGACAGTGCGGAGAAAATTAAGGATTTAAAAGAAGAAGCCACGACGGATAAAATGACGGGGCTTTTAAACAAAGCCGGTTCGCTTGAGGCATTTACGAAAGCATGCTCGTTTAAAAGCGGCGTTTTCATGATGATTGATTTGGACAGTTTTAAACTTGTAAACGATCTTCACGGACATGAAAGCGGCGATGCGATTTTAATTTGTTTTGCTTCGGTTTTAAAGAAAAATTTACGGTCCGACGATATTATCGGTCGTATGGGCGGTGATGAATTCGCAGCATTTGCGTTCAATGTAAAAGGGGAAAAAGATATTGCGCATTTCAGCGAACGGATTAACGAAGAGTTTTTAAAAGGCGCAAAACAGATTCTGGGAGAGGATATGAATATCCCGCTCGGAGCATCGGTCGGAGCTGTTTTTGTGCCGGATATGGGACGTGAATACGAAGTGCTTTTCAAAATGGCGGATAAAGCGCTTTACGGGGTAAAACAGAACGGAAAGCACGGATACGCCGTTTATGAGGAAGTGGATGAGCTTTTGCTTGACAGCACGGATCCGAAAGAAGACATCAAACGGCTTAACATGATTCTCGAAGAGCGAAATGTCAAGGACAGTGCATTATTTTTAGGGCAGGAGGACTTTGCCGGGATTTATCGTTTCCTGGTTCGTTTCATGTCACGTTATAATTCCACGGCTTTTGAAATCGTTTTTTCGCTGATGCCTGCCGTGGAAGATATGAAAAGAGACCGTTTTGACGAGATTGTTTCCGCATTCGGAGAATGTGCGAAGGATCTGCTTCGTAAGAGCGACGTGATGATGCAAAGCAAGAATAACCAGTTTCTGCTGATCTGTCCGGAACTGGAAGAAGAGAATGTAAAGTTTGTCATTGAGCGGATTCTTGCAACATTTGATAAAAACGAAAGTGCAAAAGAGGTAGAAGTTATCTACGCGTATGAAAGCATCCATGCGCTGAATAAAAAGGATTAAGAAAGAAACAGCAGGAGATAAGATTATGTCATCGATGCAAGTATTTACCATAGTGCTGGAACTGTTAGGCGGACTGGGACTCTTCCTGTTCGGCATGAAGACCATGTCCGATGCCATAGAAAGGACAGCGGGTGCCAAACTTCGTCCGATACTAGAAAAATTTACATCCAACAAGTTTCTCGGGCTGATTGTCGGAGCCGTGTTTACCGCACTGGTACAGTCTTCCTCGGCCTGTACTTCGATGGTTGTCAGTTTCGTTGATTCGGGACTGATGAATCTTTATCAGGCAGTCGGGGTTATCATGGGTGCCAACATCGGTACCACCATTACCTCACAGCTCGTATCATTTAATCTTGAACAGTTCGCGCCGATTTTTCTTGCCGTCGGTGTCATTATGTATATGTTTATTAAGAAAACGAAGATTAACCGTTTCGGTGAAATTATCGTCGGCTTCGGTGTTTTATTCCTCGGAATTTCCATTATGGGAGATGCGGTAAATCCTCTCAAAGAAAGTGCGGCGGTCCAGCATATGTTTGCTTCGCTGTCAAATCCGATTCTTGCACTTTTAATCGGCTGGCTGGTAACGGCGATTATCCAGTCTTCTTCTGTTACGGTCAGCATTATCGTAGTACTTGCCAGCAAGGGAATGTTTAACCAGAATCTCTTAATCTGTCTGTATATTATTCTCGGATGTAACATGGGTGCGTGTATGACGGCGCTTCTGACTTCCTTATCCGGTAAGAAAGATGCCAAGAGAGCGGCCATGATTCACTTCCTGTTTAACTTAACCGGTTCCGTGATTATGTTTGCGCTGCTTAGCATTTTCGGAGGCTGGATTCAGCATCTGCTTTATGATGTCATTTCAAACGGGAATGCCGGAAATTATATCGCGAACTCCCATACGATTTTTAAAGTGGTCCAGGTTGCGATTATTTTCCCATTCTCATCCCTGCTTGTGAAAGCCACGTATCTGGTTATTCCCGGCGAAGACAAAGACAAAGTCGGATACGGCGATACCTACAAGCTTCAGTTCATCGGAGAAAATGCCATTTTCAATCCCGCAACGGCTGTTGTTGCGGCACAAAACGAAATCGAACGTATGGGTTCGCTGGCGTCGGACAACATCAACCGTGCCATGAATGCGCTGATTACCATGGATGAAGGCACCATAAAGGAAGTTTGGGAAGTTGAGAAAAACATTGATTTCCTAAGTCATGCCATTACAAACTATCTTGTAAAACTGACGCAGAGTACCATGCCGATTGAAGACTTGAAAAATATCGGCGGTCTTTTCCACGTGGTAAACGATATCGAGCGTATCGGTGATCATGCGACGAATATTGCCGAAGCAGCACAGAAAAAGAAGGACAAGGGAATCACTTTTTCGAAGGAAGCCACAAAAGAACTGACGGATATGATTAATGCCGTGAACGAAAATATACATCTTTGTCTGGAGATGTTTGTGACCAAAAACGAGGATCATCTAAAAGAGATTGAACGAATTGAAGATAAAGTGGATCAGATGGAACGGGATATCCAGGATTCCCATATTGACCGTATGGCAAGAGGAGAGTGTACGCCGGAAGCGGGCATTGTTTTCAACGACATTGTGGTCGGTTTGGAACGTGTCTGTGACCATGCGACCAATATTGCATTCTCGGTTGTCAAAGCAAACAACAACGGATGATTCCGGCACGCGGATTCATAACCGGAAACGGGTTTTACCATTTCCAGTATACGCTTAAGAAAAAGCCCGGAATCACAACGATGGCAAAGAAGATTAAGCTGATAAGGGTGAAGGTTTTGATGAATTTCACACCTTTTTCCGGATAGGCCCGCACATAAATGCGGTAGTTGATGACAGAGGCTAAAGAGCCGATTAACGAAACAAGCCCTGCGGTATCGGCACCGTAGATTAAACCGGCGGTATTCTCGGTAAACGGGAAAAGAACGATGGACGCGGGGACGTTGGAAATAATCTGGGAAAGTCCGATGACCCACCAGTATTCCCTGCCGGCTACCCATTTTTCCAGGAAACCTCCGATGGACGGATTGGCCGCAATCGAAGAGGAAAAGATAAAGAAACATAAGAAGGTAACCAAAAGCACGTAATCGACGGCTTTAAAGAGTTTTATATTGACTACGGCAACCGTCACGATTACAATGGCTACGGCGACCGGCCAGTATTTGGTACGGCTTACGATGGTAAACAGAATCATCACAAACAGGACGAGGCAGGAAATTCGCTGCACCCGTCTTTTTTTATCCCAAGGTTTCGTAACGGAATCGGTATCCACGTGAATATGTTTCTTTAATTCTTTCCGGAAATAGAAGAGAACAAAGATAATCAGCAGAATTGCCGAAACGATGCAAAGCGGAGACATGTGCAGGATGAAGTGAAGTGCACTGACATCGGACTGCTCGAAAATAAACAGATTCTGCGGACTTCCGAAGGGCATTAACAGCGATCCGCGAATGGCGGCGATGTTTTCCATGGTAATAACAGGAAGGATGCATTCTTCCCTTCCCGCGCCGCGAAAAAGCAGGATGGTAAGCGGAACAAAAATGATTAACGACACATCGTTTGTTACAAACATCGAAGAGAAAAACACGCCGAAGATTAAGAAAAGAGAAAGCGTTGCCATCGTGGAAAAACGTGAAGAGATGCGGAGAATCGGATTGAACAGATTCTCCTGCTTAAATCCTTCCAAAACGGTCAGCATCATAAATAACGTCCCGAGTGTATGCCAGTCAATGGATTTTAACGTATTCAGGCTCGGGGGCGTAATAAAAAGTGATATCAGTGCCGCCAGTACGGAAACGACAAGCATCGGTTCTTTTTTGATGAATTCCCAGATTTTCTTCATAAACGTTTTTCTCAAATAAAAACATTCCCGCTTCCGTAACCGCTTTTATGCGACTTAGGAGAAACGGGAATGAAGAATCCTTACTTTTGATTATTTCTTAAATATTTTGCCGAATTCCACGGCTTTTCCCAAATCTCCGTCAACTTTTAACTTGCCTAAAGTGTAAGCCAAAACGGGATCGAGTTTTCCGTCGATTAACTTGTTGAAATCCGTCATGCTGATTGTAATCGCACAGCTGCGGTCATTGTATTCGTACGGCTCCACGTTGATTTTGTGGTCTTTGACCTCAACATAGAAAACGCCTTCCTCCTTGCCGGTAATATTAATCTGTGCGGCAAGAAAATCGTCGCCCGGAACTTCCTTGTCTGATGTAAGATTTCTGACTTTTGTTACTAATTCATCA
>OMRN01000041.1 GCA_900313265.1 uncultured Lachnospiraceae bacterium
AATCTTACACCGCTCGGACCGGCAGAAGAAATTCCGGATTACGGAAGTTCAGGGAATGGTAATGATAATACCGAATCAAAAGAGGCGGATACGGATACGAATTCCGGTGAAAATTCAGAAATCGAATATGTGGATCCGTCCACGCTTGAACCGATTGAATCGGGTCTGGTGATTGATAAAACGGGAATGTCTGTTCCTGCATCGGAATTTGATAAGGAATTCCTTGACGGAGAGGAATCTGAGCAGTGGAAGGAAATTAAGCAGAGACTCTATGATAAAGGTGCGGAAATAACCTATGCGGGCGGATATTACATCTATCTCGGGGATTACCTTATCTGTGTTTCCGATTCGGGAGTTCAGGAATCTACCTTTGTCGAGGCTTATCGAAGATGGCCGTCAAAAGACGAAAATAACATAATCGGTGAACGGCAGCCTTTTGATTTTAACACCTACTATCCGGAATTTGAGGAAGAGATTTTTGCGATTTTTGACTGGTTCTTTGATTACGTTGAGGATAAGCCCGTGGTAATGGGACCGCCGGCATTATAAGTTAAATGGGCACCTGTCACTTTTTGTGTTTTCCTTGACATGTCAGGAAACGGGATGATACGATTAATTCAAGGTTTGTTGTTTATTATTAAGCGAAAAAGGGGGGGAAAGCATGAAGAAAATGAAGCAGATTTTCGCTTCGATGCTGGCGTTCTTGCTTGTTACGGTATTGCTTCCGCTTGGAAATATTACCGTTCTTGCAAAAGGCGTAGAAGTGGATGATTCCTGGATTTATGAAATTCAGGCTTTGCGGGCCGGCAGTTATAAAGTCGGCGATATCATCAAATTCGGTCATTACGAGCAGGACGGAAATACCGAAAACGGAAAAGAGGATATCGAATGGCAGGTTTTAAAGGTTGAATCCGACCGTGTGCTTGTAGTAAGTAAATATACGCTTGACTGCCAAAGGTATAATACGAAATTTACCGGTGTTACTTGGGAAACCTGTACACTTCGTAAATGGCTCAATGAAGATTTTAAAAATGCTGCTTTTACGGATGGGGAACAGAAACTGATTCCGACTGTCAATATTGCAAATCAAAGCAGCCCGAAATGGGGAACATCCGGCGGAAATAATACGGATGATCAGATTTTCTGTTTAAGTCTGGAAGAAGCGGAAACCTATTTCGGAGAATACAACTGGTATGACGAAAAATCCATGTTCGGATATAATCAGAATCTGATTTGTGCGCCTACTCAGTATGCGATCAATAACGGTGCGTATGTTTATACCATTACCGAAACGGATTACGAAAGCTATTATAAGAATCACCATTATACCAGTGATGTAATCGGTCTTAGCGGATCGAACTGGTGGTTCCGTTCTCCTCCCGGTTTACTGAAGAGCCGTATAGGTCTTGTATATTACGGCGGCTTTACGGGAGCGTTTTGGAACCAGTCGGTAAACTGTAACTTCATTGCCGTTCGTCCGGCATTATATATCAATACTTCATCGGATTATCCGATGAATATTAAGCTGGACAAGACGTCGGTCAATATGATTATAGGGAACGAAATGACTTTGTCCGCAATACTGACTCCGGAAGATGCAAAGCAGAATGCTGTTACTTGGTCAAGTTCAAATCCTGCAGTTGCATCGGTAAGTAACGGAGTGGTGAAAGCAAAATCGGTCGGAAAGGCAATTATTACCGCAACAACCGTAAACGGACTCAGCGCAGGGTGTGAAGTGGCAGTGTTAGCCGATACTTCGAGTATTTTTGCGGATATTAAAACCGACTCCTGGATGTATGCTCCGGCAAAGGAAGTATATGATAAAGGATATATGACCGGTACCGGCACGCTTGGCGGGAAAGTGGTTTTCTCACCGAATACGGAAATTAACCGTTCTCAGTTTGTTCAGGCACTTTACAGCATGGACGGAAAACCCTTCGTAATCTATATACAAAAGTTTAATGATGTTAAAAGAGGTGACTGGTTTGCATCAGCGGTTACCTGGGCGGCAAATAAAGGAATTACAACCGGCTATCCGGATGGTGCCTTCGGTGTAAACGCAAAGGCTACCAGAGAACAGCTGGCACTCATGTTTTATAATTATGCGCAGTATAAGAAATATGACGTGAGTGTGAAAGAGTCGACAAACCTCGATGGATTCAAGGATGCGGATCAAGTGGATTCCTGGGCATTAACCGCCGTAAAATGGGCAGTTGAAAGAGGAATTATTTCCGGCAAGGGAAATGCCTCGGAAGGATACCGTCTTGATCCGACCGGAAAGGCATCCAGAGTGGAATGCGCCGCCATGATGAATACATTCTGTAAAGTATATTCCGGCGACCTGAAAATGGAAATCGAAGATTTGGAAGAACCGCTTGCCCTTCCGGATGAAGAAATCGAAGATCTTCCTGTTCCGGGCGATGAAATCGAAGATATTATTGACGATGAAGACACTGAGGATGAAGAAGATAAGGATGTCATCGATGATGAGGATACGGAAGACGAGGAAGATGAAGATATCGTCGACGAAGAAGACTCCGAAGAGGAAGAAGATGAGGATGTCATCGATGATGAGGATACCGAAGATGAGGACATCATTGATGACGAAGATACCGAAGAGGATGTCATTAATGAAGATGTTTTAGATGACTAGTATTTGTAAGACGGGTGCCTGTCACTTTAAAGGTAGAAGTGACAGGCACTTTTGATGAAGACTGGGAAAATGAAACGGACAAGATTCATAAAATTATATGTGTTTTTCTTTTTGTTTCCTGCCATGCTTTTGAACGCAGGGTGCAATTATCTGTTTCCAACCGAAGAAAACAGGGCGGAAATGTACCTTGAACAAAAATACGGGGAGGATTTTACTTATATCCGAACCGTCGAATATTTTGGAT
>OMRN01000316.1 GCA_900313265.1 uncultured Lachnospiraceae bacterium
TCTTTCGACCGATTCCTACGGCATTGTTTCTTTGGAAGAATTAAAAAACGCCATCCGGCCGGATACGGTTTTGGTTTCCGTGATGGGTGTCAATAATGAAATCGGAACCGTTGAGCCGGTGGAAGAAATCGGACGGATAATAAAAAGCATAAATCCCGGGACGTTATTTTTCGTGGATGCGGTTCAGATGTATACCAAAGTTCCCGTTTACCCGAAGAGAATGAAAATCGACATGCTCTCCGTATCCGGGCACAAGATTCATGCCGCAAAGGGTGTGGGATTTTTATATATTGCAAAAGGAACAAAAATCGCACCGCTGTTAACCGGCGGCGGGCAGCAGCAGGATATGCGCTCGGGCACGGACAATGTTCCGGGGATAGCCGGAATGGCAAAAGCGGCGGAAATCCTGTTTAAAGAAGGGGATGAGCGGACCAATCGTTTAACGGCCCTTCGCGATGATTTTATAAAAAAAGTCACCGAAATTGACGGCATATCGGTAAACGGACCGGCCGGGTGCGAAGAGATGCGGTATGCGGCAGCTCCGCATATTGTCAGTATTTCCGTAAAAGGAATACGGGCGGAAGTTTTATTAAACGCACTGTCCGAAAAAGGCATCTGTGTTTCCTCCGGAAGCGCCTGTTCTTCGAATAAACCGGCGATATCGGAAACCTTAAAGACCATCGGTACGGATAAGAGTCTTTTGGATTCTACGCTTCGCTTCAGTTTCGGTATGTATAATACTCCGGAAGAAATTGATTATGTGCTGGATGTTTTGAAAGAAGAAACAGCGCTCCTTCGGAAGTTTACGAGAAGATAAGGAGGAACCTTCATGCTTCCCTATTCAACAAACATTGTTCTTTGCGTTATCGAATTCTTCAGTATGGTGCTGCTTTACGTGGCCTATGCTTTTTCGCAATACGGTATAGAGAAGGCTCTGTTTATCTCCATCGGATTTCTTCCGGCACTTCTTACCATTCTTTTATACCGCTTTGTCCGGAATGAGAAACTTGTAATCCGCATATTTTACCTGACTATGGTTATAACGAGCTATGTTATTTCATGGCAGCTCGGAATGCTCGGTTCCCTGGCAATTATCTTCTTTGCAGGCGCCTTAATGATGGCGCTGTATGCAAACCGCGGACTGATGATTGAGTATGCGGTCATCACCGTTGTCGCACTTTTGCTCAATGCCATTTTCTTAAAGGATTCCATTCAGATTACCACCCCGATTGAAATTTATTTAATCTACATGCTGATTTATGTATTTGCGATGGTTTCCTTTGTTTTCCTGGTAAACGGTGTTCTTGATTACAAGGCCCGGATGGAAGAGAAAAATGAAGAGGCCAACAACGCACTCGAAGCGAAGGCGAATTTCCTTGCGAACATGTCGCATGAAATCCGTACCCCGATGAACGCGATTTACGGTATGGCAGAACTTTTAGACCAGAAGGATTTCGCGGAAGAGGAAAAAGGATACATCGACACCATCCGCAAATCGTCGGAAAACCTGTTGGCCATCATCAATGAAATTCTGGATTTTTCCAAAATCGATTCCGGAAAAATGGAAATTACCAAGGAAGAGTATCATTTCAATTCGCTGATTCACGATGTTTTAAGTATCATCGAATTCAGAATGAAAAACCGTTCGGTAAAACTGATTTACGATATCGCACCGGATATTCCGAGAGTTTTAATCGGCGACGAACTCCGTATCCGGCAGATTTTAATTAACCTTTTAAACAATGCCGTAAACTTTACCCACAGAGGACATATCGCGCTTCGTATTTTCTGGGAGCCGGATTTGGACGGGAACGGATATATGCATGTTTCCGTGGAAGATACCGGTATCGGTATTTCGCAGGCGGATATGAATAAACTGTTTACCGCGTTCGGACAAATCGATACAAAGAAAAACCGGAACGTGGAAGGTACCGGACTCGGACTCGTTATCACAAAGAGGCTGTTAAATTTAATGGGCGGCGATATTACCGTTCGAAGCAAAGTGAACGAAGGAAGTACGTTTTCCTTTGTACTGCATCAGATTGTAAAAGATCCCAGACCTTCCAATTACAATTCCAACCATGAAAAAGTAACGGTTGAAAATGCCGGATACAAGATTACCTTTAAGGCACCTACGGCAAGAGTCATGATTGTCGATGACAACAAGGTAAACTTAACCGTTGCCAGTGAGTTAATGAAACGTTTTGGATTCGAGGCGGTTATGGTAGAGTCCGGAATGGAAGCTTATAACCGTATTGAGGAACATCTGGTGGAATATGATTTAGTATTCATGGATCACATGATGCCGGTTATGGACGGTGTGGAAGCCACCCGAAAAATCCGTGCCCTTCCGACGCAGTACGCCAAGAAACTTCCGATTGTCGCCCTTACCGCAAATGCCATCAAGGGTGTGGAGCGTCAGTTTAAGGAAGCCGGCATGAACGATTATCTGGCGAAGCCGATTCATATGAATCAGCTCGGTGAAATCTTAAAACGATGGATTCCGCTTGAAAAACAGGTTCATATCGTAAACGGCCAGGAAATCCAGCCAACGCTCAGTGTTCCCGCGGATACCGGTTCCCTTCCGATGCCGGATTCCACGGAGATTATCGATTTGCTTAAAGGCATCGATGTGGAGGACGGTCTTCGAAACTGCGGCGGAAGCAAGAGTGTATATCTTAAAGTGCTTACCACATTTGCTTCGTCCAATCTTCTGGCCAGTCTGCAGGAGTACTTTATTAAGGGAGATTTGGAGAATTATACGGTTATGGCCCATTCCATTAAGGGAGCCTGCCGGAATATCGGAGCCAATGACGTGGCGGATCAGGCATACGAACTCGAATGCGCCGGAAGGGATGAAGATGTCGAGTTTATCAATAAATATCATAAAACATTTTGTGAAAACTATTCCGAAGTTTTGCGTATCGTAACGAAAGCACTCGTTGAGCAAAACGCCGGAGGAACCATCCGTTAATGAGCCTGTCCGGAATAAAGAATTACCGGACGGGAAAAATCGCAAAAAAATATTTCGGATTTTTCCATAAAATCCATTCCCGGATTCGTTACTTATTCAGAAGCGAAAAAACAGGGGGCTTTAAAAGAGCTTAAGAAGGGGAAAAGAAAGCCGCAAAAAAGTCTCCGTTGAAATACGAACCGGGAGGATAAACAAATGACAAGGAAAAATCTGAAAAAGACATCTGCAATCATCGCACTGATTACCATGGCAGCCGTAATGGCAGTCGGATGCGGAAAGAAACATAACAGTTCAACGAATTATTATTCCGAGAATTATGATTATGCCAAAACGGCAGGCGAAGTAGCCTATGACGCCGGCGGATATGGTGATTACGAGTATGACTACGGTGATTACGAAATGGATTATGCGATGGAAGAAGCCGAATATGCGGCTCCTCAGGCGGCACTGGCACCGGGAAGCAACGGTGTGGTGGACAGCGGGTCAACCGGAATCATCGATCAGGGAAGCGCCCAGAAGCGGAAATTAATCCGTACCGTGGAATTAGAGGTTGAAACGAAAGAATACGATGCATTAAAGCAGAGCATCGAAGACCAGATCAATTCCCTCGGCGGTTATATCGAAAATGAATTTTCCTATAACGGAAGCAGCTATCGCAACGATGGATATCAGGAGAAGAGACACTCCACGATGACGATCCGGATTCCGGACAACAAACTTGATGAGTTTGTAACGGTTATGAGCGGTATGTCCAATGTGGTAAGCAAGTCCACTTCCGCAACGGATGTTACCCTGCAGTATACCGATATCGAAAGCAAAAGAGATATGTATTTAGCGGAGCAGGAAAGCCTTCTTGCCCTTCTCGAAAAAGCGGAAAGCATCGAAGACATTACATATTTAACCCAGCGATTAACCGATGTCCGCTACAATATCGAGAGCATGGAACGTCAGCTTCGTTTATATGATAACCAGGTAGATTACGCAACCGTATACTTAAATGTATCCGAAGTTGAAATCCTTACCCCGCAGGTTGTACAGCCGAAGACTCCGGGCGAAATCATCAAAGAAGGTTTTGAAGCATCCAAGGCCGATGTACTGAATTCCTTCCGCGATTTCGGAATGAACTTCGTAATTAACCTTCCGTACATCATCCGGTTCCTGGTAATCTCGGCAATCGTAGTCGGAATTAACTACGCAATCGTAAGAATCATCATTGCCTGCGTAAAGAAGAGCGTACTGAAAAAACGCGCAAAAAAAGCGGCAAAGGAACAGGCAGCAAAGGAAGCTGCGGAAAATGCGGATGCAAAGAAGGAAGCCGCAGGTGAAACCGCCGAAGCAAAGAAAGAAACGCCGGAGGCATAAAATAAGAATTCTTTGGAAAGCCGAAGGAAATTTATCGAAAGGGACCGAAAATGGATATCTGCTGTGAAGAATGTGCAAATTATGTTTTTGATGACGATGAGGAAGAATATGTCTGCTGCGTCAGCATGGACGAGGATGATTACATCCGGTTAAATACCGACTCACATTTTCAGTGTCCTTATTACCAGTGCGGCGACGAATATAAAATCGTACGGCATCAGATGTAAGAAAAGAAAAAGGTAATAAATAAAAATGGTGACAGGCACTTTTGTTCCAAAAGTGCCTGTCACCATTTTAAACGGTCATCTTTTTATTCCCCCGTTACGGTAAA
>OMRN01000319.1 GCA_900313265.1 uncultured Lachnospiraceae bacterium
CTTTTAAAACATCGATGGCATCCTGGCCTCCGTCAATGGATATGATTACAATATCCTTTCCGGGCATGAATCCCGCTTCTTCAATCTCCGGAAGCGCTCCTAACGTCATCTCGTCATTGTGGCTGTAAACCACATCGATTTTTTCCCCGTATTTTTCAAGAAGGGACCTCATACATTCCGCGCCGCGGCTTTTTAAGAAATCGCCGTCGATGCTTTCAAGGATATGCATTCTTTTGTCTTTTGAAATCGCATCCGCAAAACCGGCCTGCCGCTGTCTCATGGGTGTCGAATTGTCGGTTCCCGTTATTTCCACAATATTTACCTCATCGAGTCCCAGCGCATCCGCCTTTCGGATTAAGTATTCCCCGGCCATCTCTCCTTCTTTATAGAAATCGGCTCCGATTAAGCAGGCCGTCAGACCTTCCTTTTCGGTATTGATATCCCTGTCTACCAGAATAACCGGAATTCCCGCATCTTTTGCTTCCTGCAGCACATTGTCCCAGCCTTCTTCGACAATCGGGGAAAATGCAATCACGTCCACTTTATATGCAATAAAACGCCGGATGGCCGTAATCTGGTTTTCCTGCTTCTGATTGGCATTTTCAAACATTAAACTGACATCGTATTCGGCCGCTTTTTGCTCGATATCGTTCGTATTTCCCACTCTCCAGGCGCTCTCCGAACCAATCTGGGAAAAACCGAGAAGAAGGCTCGGATTGTTTTTCGGTGCCTCTTCTTTCCGGCATGCGGAACATACAAACAGTACCGGAATAATTCCGGCTGTAAGCAAAGCGGAACCGACTCTTTTTATGATTTGTTTCCATGATATGATACGATGTGCCTTGAAATTCTTCATTTTTTCTCCCCAGGTGCCTGTCACTTTTGCACCTTAGGTGCCTGTCACTTTTGACCCAAAAGTGACAGGCACCCAAGGGTGTCACCCTCATTATGTTTAAAGAATACCGGGTACTTTCATTTAAAAGTACCCGGTTCAATCTGATTCTCTTTACCGGAATATCATCTTTTAACCATACTCGGATATCTCCGGAATTTATTCTTCCGTATACAAATCTCCCCAGACCTTCTTGCAAAGGTCTTTGCACATCTGAAGCGAGAACAGCGAATCATTATAGGAAAGAATATTGTTGCGCGCATCTTCTTCCGTATAATTCTTTAAAAACTTCGTATAAATTTTACCGTATCCGCCGTTTACATCGATATGGGCAATGGTAGGTTCAACCCCGTAGCTTTCGATTACAACCTTGCCGGAATCGTCACGGGTAAGTTCCACTTTCGCCATTCCGCCGACAACCTGCTCACCGGTTCCGGGCTTGGTTGCACGGGTTCCGGTAATGAAATTGCCGAGTGAATAATAAACTAACATTTTGTGTCCGGTTTCTTCGTTTTCATACCATTCAACCGGCTGAATTACATGCGGATGCGCACCGATAATCAAATCGACATCGCGGTCCAAAAACCACTTGCACCACATCTTCTGATTATCCGAAGCATAGGTCTGATACTCATTTCCCCAATGGATTAATACCACCACAAAATCGGCCACCTCGTGGGCTTTCTTAATATTGCGGTCCATTAATCCCTCTTCGATTAAGTTAACCGCAAAAGGCATATCATCCGGCATCGGCATTCCGTTTAATCCGTACGTGTAGTTTAAAAGCGCAATCTTCATGCCGTCTTTTTCATAGACATAGATTTCATCCTGCGCTTCCGCGGTTTCGTTAATTCCCAGAACTTTGATATCCGGGAACTGCTTCCATACTTCCATCGTATGTAAAAGTCCGACTTTCCATTTATCCATCGTATGGTTGGTCGCATGCAGTACCACATTGAATCCTGCATCGTGAATGGACGTGGCCAGTTCATCCGCCGTATTGAACATCGGATATCCCGAATATCCCAAATCTTCGCCGCCCATCATGATTTCCTGATTGACGATGGCAATATCGGCCGCTTCCACTTCATCCTTTATATCCGCAAAAATATGATCATAGTTTTTCTGAGTCCCGGCCTCATCCATAAATCCGCTCTTGGTTACATTCAGATGCATCAGCATATCGCCGACCATAATAATGGAAATATGCGGATCTACTTTTCCTTTCTGCGCGGCCTCGAGTGTCAGCCACTCTTCCGGAGTTCCCGCCGCCATCACATTCGACGGCATGTTATATTCAATAATGGTTCCTTCCTTCATTCCAATACCTCTGAACGGATTTCGGATTCTTTTGCCGCCGATTAACGATGTTGCAAGAAACACTACGCCGACAATCAAAAGAAGCATAACCGCCGCAAAAATGAAGGCCCGGGGCTGGACGCGGTATTTTCTTCTCTTTTTCCTGCGCCGGTTTGCGGAAGAATATCTTCTGTTTTCGCGTTCCATCAGTTCTCTTCTGGAATCGTACGAAGAAGATCTTCTGCGTTCGGCATCCGATCTGCTCCTTGAAGAAGAGGTCCTGCTGCCGCCTCTGGAGGAACTTCCCGATGCGCTCCTGCGGATATCCGATTCGCTTCTGCCCGAAGATGAACGAGCGGAGGAATGTGCGCTTCCTCTGCCGGACGACGAACTTCTGCGTGCGGATGATGAGGATGAAGGTCTGCTTCCCGAAGGTCTCTTTCCGGAAGACGTTCTTCCCGTATTTGATCTTCTTTCCCCGGATCTTCCTTCCGGTCTTCTTCTTTCTTCTGCCATTACTTACTCCCTGAATGCTGTTATTATTTATCCGTTATTCTGTTTACTTACGGGTCCACGTTCTGGTCTGGTTCGGATTCGATCCGGGCGTGCCACCTGCTCCGGGCGGACGTCCCGGTGCCTGACCGTTACCCGGTGCACCTCCTCTGGGAGGCTGTCCGTAATTGTTTCCGGGCGCCACACGATTTACCCAGCTTGAACCCTGCGGAGGATTTGCGCCGCGAGGAGGCTGGCCCTGCGGTGCTGCGCCACGCGGAGGCTGTCCCTGAGGCGCCGGTCCGCGTCCGGGCTGAACCGGTGCACCTCCCCTGTTTGCCGGCTGTGACGTATATCCCCGGTTTACCGGCTGGCCCTGCGGAACAAATCCGCGATTTGCCGGCTGACCCTGGGGTGTACCCTGCTGATTTCTCATCGCCGCCTGCATCTGGCTGGCTTCGTACGTTCTCTTCTGATTCATCTCGGCAAACAGCGTGGTTGCGGTAGGTGCTTCGTCCTCCTGCTGTTTCTGTTTCTTTTTCTGCGCTTTTGCCGCCTTCTTCGCATTTTTCTTCGAAGCACCCTCGCCGGACATTTCTCCGGCGGAAGCCCCCGCTATATCGCTACCGTCTGCGGACGGTGCAACCGCGCCGGGAACCGCTGCCGTTTCGATTCCTCCGGCAACCTCTCTTGCCTTTTTCGCGCGCTCGATATTCTTTTTATTCTTGCGGTAATCTTCGACTTTCTCGGCTCTGGCATTAATCTTCGCACGAAGTTTGTCCAGTCCCAGAAGATGCCATACATCCACATGGAAACGACGAATGGCAATATCGAAAAGGAAGAAAATTCCCGCTAAAATCAACAGAATCACGGTTAAGCTGTACCGGTTTTTCACAAATTCC
>OMRN01000403.1 GCA_900313265.1 uncultured Lachnospiraceae bacterium
CGGAATTTTAGATGAGGAAGGCTATAAGAAGCTTTTGCTCGATCCGGGAAGCATGGTTACCAAAATCTACCGGCGGGAGATTTTTCACGATAACGGGTTATGGTTTCCGGAATATATTTTTTACGAGGATAACTGTTTAGCTCCCCTTACCATGCTTTGCTGCAAACATTTTGAATATGTGGATGAACCGAACTATTACTATTACCAGAAACCGGGTTCGACCACGCATCATGTCAGCCGGAAGAAATGCGAAGACCGCATGGATGCGATGACATATTTCATCGAAGAATGTGTAAAACGGGAGTATTTAAGCGTTTATCCCGAGGAAATCGAGTATCGTTTTACGGAGCTTTTTTATATCAATACGATGTTTTCGTATATGATTAACATGCCGTTTTATAAAAAGCAGATTTCGTTTCTCGCTCTTTTGCGGGACGGAATACTAAGCTGTTTTCCGGATTTTGAAACGAATCCGTATTTTTTGGAAAAACAGGATGATGAAGTAAGGCGCCTGGCACACATGCATTGTCAGTCACCATTCCGGTTTTTCTGGTATTACGAGGCATTAATGACATACCGGAAACTGTTCCGGAGGAAGCGGAAATAAAGGGAAAAGAAAGGGTTCGAAATGGAAAAATGTTCAATCGTGGTTCCCTGCTACAATGAAGAAGAGGCACTGCCACTGTTTTACGAGGCGGTGGAAAAAGTTCTTTCCACCATGCCGATGCTGGAATTCGAATACATTTTTGTGGATGACGGAAGCCGTGACAAAACGCTTGCCGTTTTAAGAAGCATGGCCGAAGCAGACGCAAAAGTTCATTATCTTTCGTTTTCGAGAAATTTCGGAAAGGAAGCGGCGATGTTTGCCGGGTTATCCGAAAGCACCGGAGACTATGTGGTAATTATGGATGCGGATTTGCAGGATCCGCCGGAACTGCTGCCGGAAATGTACAAAGCCGTAACCGAAGAAGGATACGACTGTGCGGCTACCAGAAGGGTGAACCGCAAAGGCGAACCGCCGATTCGTTCCCTGTTTGCAAAGATGTTTTATAAAATTATGAATAAAATCGCGAAGGTCAACATGATGGACGGAGCGAGGGATTTTCGCTTCATGAAGAGAGTCATGGTGGATGCCATTCTTTCAATGAAGGAATATCACCGCTTCTCCAAGGGGATTTTCGGATGGGTCGGATTCAATACGAAATGGATTGATTTTACCAACCGCGAACGAGTGGCCGGAAAAACCAAATGGTCGTTTTTCTCGCTCTTTAAATACTCCCTCGAAGGCATTATGGCCTTCTCCACGGCACCTCTTGAGTGGGCTTCGTTTGTGGGGCTGTTCTTCTGTGTGCTGGCGATTGCTTTTTTGATTTTCCTTTTCGTACGTGCCATCCTTTTCGGGGATCCGGTAGACGGCTGGCCTTCCTTAGCATGCATGATTACGTTCTTTGCGGGACTTCAGCTTTTTGTGACCGGGATTATCGGCATGTACCTGGCGAAAGCCTATAACGAAATAAAAGAACGTCCGGTTTATATTATCCGTGAGAAGAAATAATCCGGTAAAACAACACCGGATCATAACGAAAACAAAGAACCCAAAGGAAACATCCGGGGATGACATTTGATAAAAAATTCTTCAGACAACCGAAAATTGCGATTCCTTTTCTGAGTGCGGTAACAGTCGGACTTCTGGCACATTTTCCCGTGATGAGCTCAAATCTGCCGAATGCGGATGCCATGTCGAATTTCTATTTCGACCAGAACATGGTAACGAGCGGAAGATGGTTTTTAACCGTTGTCTGCGGGATTTCGAGCTATTTTGATTTAAAATGGGTGATCGGGGTTCTGTCCATCCTTTACCTCGCACTTTCCGCCATACTTTTAACGGAGTTTTTCGAAATCAAAGACAAAATCGCAATGGGACTGGTGTCCGCGCTTTTGGTTTCTTTTCCGGCTGTGGCGGCGACTTTTGCCTATATGTATACGGCGGACGGATATTATCTGGCCTTTTCGTTTTCCGTCCTGGCCGCTTTATTAACAAAAAAATACAAGAAGTCCGGCTGGGCTCTCGGGGCACTGCTTTTAAGCCTCAGCATGGGAACGTATCAGGCCTATCTTGCGGCAACGATTCTGCTTTGCTTATTTGACCTGATTCTTCTTTGCATGGAAAACAGGCAGGTAAAAGAAATACTTTTCTTAGGACTGCGGTATCTCGGAATGGGAGTGCTCGGCGGAATCCTCTATTTTGTCGTTTTAAAAATCTGCCTGGCCGCGCAGGGAAAGGTTCTTGATACCTATCAGGGAATCAGTTCGATGGGAAAAATGCCGCTTTCGGAAATTCCGGGAAGAATCCTGGAAGTATACCGCGATTTCGGGGGCTTTATCCGAAACGGAAAGGTCTTTTACCTCAATGGATTTTCTTTCGTTTCTATGGTATTATTAACAGTGGCGTTTATCGGTCTTGCCGTGGTTTATATGGCATATACGAAGGCTTATAAAAAGTGGGTTCTGTGGCTTTTGATTTTTGTATTTGTCATGATGCTGCCGCTTGGAACCAATGTGATTCTGCTTATTTCCTCGGAGGCGTTTTACCATCTGTTAATGCGCATGCAGTGGGTGCTTTATCCGATACTGGCTGTGGTTTTAACCGACCGGGTACTCGCGCTTTACGAAGAAAGGAGCCGGGAGAAGAAAGAGGAAAAAAAGAAACGGATTCATTTCGTTCCGACAGCCGCACTTCTTGCCGCAGCAGGTTCCCTTTTCTTAATCTGGCAGTTTGTTTTAGCGGACAACATTGCCTATTTTAACATGAACGAACGCTACGAAAAAACCTATGCGTATCTTCTTCGAATTGCAGACCGGATTGAACAGACGGAAGGATATTATACGGGAATGCCCGTAATGATGATCGGTGTTGTGGATGAGGCGAAATATCCGAAAACGGATATTACGGGAGATGTCACCGAGCGTATTTACGGGGCAACGGGCGATATCCTGGTTTACAAGGGAGAACAGTACAAGGCATTTATGGAGCACTATCTGAACGTTTCCTTAAATGTCATTACCGACGAAGACAAAATCGTCGAAATATATAATTCCGATGCTTACCGGGAGATGGATTCCTTCCCGGCAAAAGACAGTATAAAAATTGTGGACGGCGTATTGTACGTCAAAACGGAAGTGCCCGAATGGGCGGTGGGAGAATAAAAGGATGAGTCTTTTATCCGTAGTGATTCCCTCCTATAACGAGGAGGAAAATATTGAAAGTACCGCAAAAACCATCGGTGATATTCTTACGGATGCGGGAATTGACTATGAGCTTGTTTTTGTATCGGACGGCTCAAAGGATAATACTTTTCCGATTGTAAAATCCCTGTCGGAAAAAGACAGCCGTATCCGCGGACTTCAGTTCAGCCGCAATTTCGGAAAGGAATCCGCGATTTTTGCAGGCCTTTCGGCGGCAAGGGGAGACTGCGTGGCGGTCATCGACTGCGATTTGCAGCATCCGCCTAAGACGCTTGTTCAGATGTATCGTCTCTGGGAAGAGGGCTATGAAGTTGTGGAAGGAATCAAATCTTCCAGAGGAAAAGAAAGCCTGATTCATAAAATGTTTGTCGGGATTTTCTACGGAATCATGAGTGCGCTCATGAAGGTGGACATGAATGCCACGTCCGATTTCAAACTTTTGGACCGCAAAGCGGTGGATGCGCTTTTATCGCTTAACGAAAGCAATACATTTTTCCGTGCATTGTCCTTCTGGGTTGGATTTAAATCCACTTCCGTTGAATACGATGTACAGGAGAGGACAAAAGGAAAGAGCAAATGGTCTTTCGCGGGACTGGTGAAATATGCCATTTCCAATACCACGTCCTTTACGACCGCACCGCTTCGGATTATCGCCGTCGTCGGATTCATTATGGTGATTTTCTCGCTGATTCTGGGAATCGAGACACTGGTGGTTTATTTTATGAATGTTGCGGTGGAAGGCTTTACCACGGTTATTCTGCTGCTTTTGTTAATCGGCGGATGTATCATGGTAAGTCTCGGTATTATCGGGCATTACCTCGGACGGATTTATGAAGAAGTCAAGGGCCGGCCGAGATATATTATTCGTGAGATGACGCCGGATGTGCATGTCTCCGC
>OMRN01000424.1 GCA_900313265.1 uncultured Lachnospiraceae bacterium
CCGTCTTTAGCGCATCGTGCCGGATTTTTTCTTCCTCAATCGCAAAAATATTATCCGCGATGATTTCAATCCCCTCCACACCGGTTAAGGGCACTATGGTTTTGCCCTCGGTGTCCAGGTATTTGCGTCGGATTTTGTCATCGACATCGCCGGAGTTTGCCACAACGACATCCACCTGCCGGCCGTCGAGATATTCATTCAGAACCGCAATATGGTCGCCGACGCTGTAATCATCGGTCTCTCCGGGCTGCGAAACCAGGTTGGAAACATACATAATCGGAGCCTTCGCTTCCTTAATCGAAGCCACCACTTCCTTCGCAAGCAGGTGCGGAAGAATGCTGGTATACAGGCTTCCCGGACTGAAAATAAGCAAATCCGCTTCCGCAATGGCATCCTTGATTTCCTTACGCACATGAATTTCATGATCGTACGAAAGTTTCTCGATATTCTTCACATTCCGGCTGACACTTTCCTCGCCGAAGAATTCCTCCGTCTCGCCGATGCCGACAAGCTCCACTTTCTCCTCGGACAGCGGGAGCACGGTACCCTTGACTTTGAGGATTTTTGCCATGTATTTTGTCGCCTCGGTCAGACTGCCCTTCGTATCAATCAGCGCCGCCAGCATGATGTTCCTGACCGGGTGATTGTGAAGCGTACCTTCTTTTTTAAAGCGGTACCGCAAAAGATCCACAAAATCTTTATCCACGTTTGCCATGGAAAGCAGCACCTTCCCGATGTCGCCGACCGCAGGAATATCCAGTTCTTCCTTTAAAACGCCCGTGCTGCTGCCGTTATCGCTGACCGCGATAACCGTCGTTACATCGAGTGGAAAAAGTTTCAGCCCCGACAACAAATTCGAAATTCCGGTTCCGCCGCCGAATACAACAATCTTCTTCATATCAGTAATCCCCCTTGTACTCCCAGTTCCCGAGCTCATACGGATTTTCCTTCACCGTATACCACATCCCCGGGAAGAATGTGTTACCGTTATTATAATCCGTATTCCACTCATCTGAATAGAACACCGTCAGCTCTCCGTCCGGCGCTTCCGACTTTTCATGGGCGTCCAGCGCATTTCCGGTAAACGGATTCTTCGCATTCTCAATCAGCCCGCCGACCGCAATCGCCGGCGTATCCGCATTGGTCATGAAATCATCCGCAATCTTAAACTCCCTGTCATCGAAATCTTTTACCATCATAAGCGGCATGAAATATTCCACATCCACGCCCTCATCCGTAATCAGGTCAAAATGATGGGCATCGCGGCCGTGATCCGCCACGATAATAATACGCGTGTTGTCATACACGCCGTTTTCCCTCAACGTATCAAACCACTTTCCGAGTTCCGTAAGTGATGCCGTATTAACGTCAAAATGCATAAACTGCTCGGGGCTTTCCATACGAAGCGTGCGCCCGTCAACGGTATACCGTCCCTCGTCGTTTAAGTGATACTTCGTATTATCCACATATCTTGCCGGCACGTAATCCGGCTCCTGTAGCATGCACGGTTCGTGGGATGCGCCGTTCGTCAGCATCAGGAACGTATCGCCCTCCTCCTGAACCTCCGTCATGTCGCTTAAATTCTTAAGTACCAGGTACCAGTCCAGAAATTCCTGATTGTAACCGGCCGACGTGTACTTCGGGTCGCCCTTGGCCGAAACACGATACCGTAAATCATTGTAAAGTCCGTAATCGTAGACAAACTGCTGAAGCGGCAGCGGCACCGCCTTCATCAGGGAATGGCAGAAGAAATTCCTCCGGCGGATTTCCTCCTTGCTGATGGAATCTTCCGGTGCATCCTCATCGAACCGTCCCACGGTATTCATTGCGTGGATATCCGGATAATCGTCGTAAATCGTCAGATCCGGAATCCAGTAATAACCCGCATACGGCGGGTCACAGACCGTCACCTCGTAATTATTTTCGTCAAAAATCACCGGCAGCACGCTGAGCGCCTCATCATGTTTGTTCACCAAAGCCTCATCGGACCGTGCATTCATCGCCTGCGGTGTATACTCATACCCGCCGTACAGCGCCGGCGCTCCGAAGTTCGTATAGGCACCGAACGAAACCGTATTCGGATAATAGGTAAATCCCGCAAACTGCTCATAAAGCTCCGGTTTTTCCTTAAAAATATATTCCACCTCCGTCCCCAGTGCCCGGTCCATCATGATAACCATGACATTTTTGCCGTTTTTGCTAAGCGGAATCACGGGACGCAGATCATCCGCGGCCGAAAGGTATTCGAGTTTCTTATAATCCTTTCCGATTTTGACCATGTTGACACCGGTCAGAATCAGAATGCTGAAAAGAGCCGCCATCGCAATGGCACGCAGAATCGCAATGTTTTTCTTGGCAATCACAATCATCAGGGCAATGATGATCGCACTGATGAAAAGGCTTAATGCGATTTTCTTTCTTCCGAATTCCGGAAGACGCGAATACTGAAGCGATGAGGAAATCAGTCCCATAAAAGAGCCTGCAACCAGATAGTTTGTCACGGCGATGCCGCAAACCATCCAGATTCCCCGTTCAAAATATCTTCTTCCTCTCTCCCGTGCCAGG
>OMRN01000184.1 GCA_900313265.1 uncultured Lachnospiraceae bacterium
ACATTTCCGCCGGAGCCCTGACGGACAATTTCGAGTATTTCCTTTTTCTCCTTCTCAGTCACAAAGGAAACATGATTTAACACCGCTTCCACATAGCGCTGTAGGGGAAGGTTTCTCGAAATGCATTTTGCAAGATCTTCCGCCATTGGCCGGACACCGCACTCGTCATCCAGCCACTGAATCAGTTCCGGAGTAAAAATATCCTTCTCTAACAGTTCCGGATTCTCACTGACGCAGTAACCCAGCTCATCCGCCGAATAAATACGCACACATATTTTATTTAAGTAGAACGGGTGGTTTCCTTTCCGTCCCGTACAGTTATACATATTTCCCATACTTTGTCCTGCCGGATATTCCCAATCGCTTCTTCAATCGGATAATCCGTTTTTTAATTCTCCAGTTCCAGTTCTTCCGTCCATTCAAGGCCCGTGGAAGGATAGATTTCTCCGAATCCCAGATCCTTGGCGACAAAAAGAATTGTTTTCTCCGAATTCATTTTTATCGTCAGGGAAATTCTTGTCATTCGGCCGCTTTTCACGGTAAGTCCCTGCAGTTTCATTTCCGCATTCATGCGGTTTCTCCTGGAAATCTGTTCAATCCAGATCGGAACGGTATCGGTTTCGTAAAGAAGAAATTCCTTTGTTCTTCCGACCTCATACCAGTGTTCTCCCGCACGAATAAACAGTTCTTCCTTCGACTCTTCATTATCCATCATCACGATTCCGACATTCGCCTGAATACGGTCTTTTCCGAAAAATCTTACCGTTTTTTCATAACCGCTCGGAGCCGCATATTCTTTGGCTGCCAGAGCCGCCCCTTTGCTGAAAAGATTGTTGCCCTTAAAAACACGGCGGTTTTTGCAAAGGAATTTCAGGGAATCATCGCACCAGTTATCATAAAATCCCTCGCCGATTAAATACACGGCAGAACAGATTCTGTTTTCCAGAAGATGTTCGGTAATCGTTAAAAATCTCCGGTCTTTTTCCGATGCGGATTCTCCTTCCGGACCGAAACGGAAATCATCGTAATCAAAAACATCCACTCCCGCGATTGCAGGATTCACAAAATGATTCCTCTCAAGCCGGTAAATCGTCAGATGTCCTTCCGAACTGTCGCAGAGCAGAATCTGATGATTCTGAAGGTCACTTTTCTGATACAGCATGTAGAAGAAAAAGCTCTCTTCATAACTTAAGAAATGTACTTTGTCCGCCTCGATATTCAGCAGTTCCGGCAGTTTGCCGAGCACTCTTACCGAATCTTTATCCGCTTTCTGAACGGTTATAACGACCGCCGAAATTTTATCCGGCGTGGTCATTAAAGGAAGCATGGCAAAGGTACGTTTTATGAATAACAAAAGCAGGTCCTCCGCCTTATATTCTTCATTGCCCATGCGTACGGTATCGCCTTTTAACGCTTTTTTAAGAAGATCCGAGACAATGTATCCCTCTCCCGCGGAGAACGCTTCTTCCGCCGCTCTGCCGATAACCCACTGGCTGTTGGTTTTTTTCTTTAAAACCACGGCAGGAATATTGTATTCTTCCTCTCCCGCAACCGTACTTAACGTGTCCGGATCCGTGCTGTCAATCCGGCAATAGGAAAGCTGTGCGAAACGATTGTTTAAATCGAATCCCACCACATAGCGGTCTTTATTGATTTTGTCAAATACATCCTTAATCTCGGAAATCATCTTATATTCCTGTTAGTTATCGGCCTACATCCGTAGTTTATTAATTCAGTAAAAAAATATCTGTTCCCCAGCCGGCTGTTACATTGCCATCGAATGATATCCCGCAAATGCAGGCGCCTGCCGTCATGAATAATCCACGCCTTACTCACTGACTTTAAACAGCTGCTTTGTAATAAAATCAAGTCTTGCGTAATCCTTCAGTTCTTCTCCGCACACCGCATCCTGTCCTTCTTCCCGTTTTTCGACGGCGCGGTTAAGCATCTCGTATCTCCACGGAATGAGTTCCGGATCGGACTCTTTTTTCTCAAGCGTGGCGCTGAGTGTCAACTGTTCCTTATTTCCGGTTTCCTCGGTGATATAATAGGATACCTTATCTCCGGCAAAAAGAATGAAATCTTTTACAAAGAATCCGTAATACAGATTGTCCATCTCTTCTTTACGGTATTCCGGATTATCGCTGTTTTCGCGTTCAATGGCATAATGCATAATTACCCGGCTTTCCGCATTCGCACGGTACTCCACAAAAGTCCGGTCCGTAAACGGCAGTACATCCGGAATCACGGAAGCGAATTTTAAGAAGAACGGGAATACTACATTGTTCTTAACTTCACGCCCTACAATCGCCGCTAAAACCGGTATGTTCCATTTTTCCTTCGGAAAATCGGAAGAATGCTTGACATAGGCCAGTAAGCAAATCCTGTTCAGTTCCTCGCCTTCCCTGTAAAGTGCTTCCGCTTCCGCAAAAATACTCTCCGGAACTTTATAATCACCCACAAAATAACCGTAAGCACTTTCTGCCAGATATGCCTTCCGGACAGCGGTTCCGCCGCCTCCTTTGACGAAGCGCTGATACATGTTTTCCCGCTCCGGACCGTCTGCTCCGGTAAAAAGCATCTGGATTAACACTCTTTCAACAAGCCGGTAGGAATCCACGCCGAAGCTTTCGCAGAAATGAAGAAGTTCCATCATTTCCGCCGTTGTTCCGTTAAAATAATCCACCAGGTATCGCAAAAGAACCTGATCAAAACGACAGTTGCGGTAGAGTTCCGAACACAATTTCTTCATGTTCGCTTCCTCGGCATAATCGGTTCTCTCCAGATAACGGCTTAAAAGACGCAGGCAGGTTTTCTGCTCCACATGTTCCATGCCAAATACAGCAAGCCATTTGAAAGCCATTTCGTAAAATCCGCGTGCTACCAGAATGTGCAACATTTCCGCGCGGTCCGAAGCCGGCAGAACTTCCGGTTTTGCCATATACAAAAGCCGGTCGAGTTCGCGAATCATATCATTTTCAAAATAGTATTTGCAAAGGTTATAAAGGATTTCTTTCTTGAGCGTAAAGGTTACGGAATCCGAGGTAAGTAGCGTTTCGTAGATTTCCGAATTTTTCTCGCTTACTTCTTCGTCCCTGGCTTCATTTTCGCATACATTTAAAAGAATGCCGACACGTCCTTCCACCATGGGAAGAATCGCATCACGGAATTCTTTCGTATAAAGAACCGGTGCCGGCTTGACCATCGAATCATAAAGATAACGGTTACCCTTTTCATCTTCTAAAAGAATGCAGTATTCTTTCGAATAAATCGTCGGGTATGCCACGCCGTCATGCACGGGGAATTTACCCTCTCCCACAGCCTTGCTGTGAATGACGATTACACGTCTGATATCCGGCCGGTTAATTTTGACTTCATGCGCAAAAAGAACCGGGGCAAAGGAGGATGCCAGGGAAGCATCCATATCTTCCGCCTTAATGTATTTCTTGTAAAGCTTGATTAAATTCTTATTAATCCGGCCTTTTTTGATCTGTTCTTTCAAAAAGTCCGTAACCGTGGCTTCATAGGATACCGCTACTTCCGGCACAAGTGCCTTGTAATCGGAAACATTGGCATACAAAAGCGCCATTCTCTCGTAGTCCAAATGATTCTGGTAAGCAAAATACATCATTACCATTTTCGGAAGCATGTCCTTATAATCCGACGGAACGCTTGCCATATAGAATTCATAAAGACGTGTAATGCGAATGTCCGCCTTGACCGCTTCCTCATACCAGGAAAGAACATCCGGGCCTGTTTTGTTACCGCGCATCAAAAGAGTGCAGATGCTCTGCAAAAGTTCCTTGGACGGCGCCTGTTTGTAGGTGGTGCGCATCACATCAAATAACAGTTCGTCGTAGTCTTTCTCCCGGGAAATCAAAAACTGTACACGTTCCCCGACAGAAGGCGTTACGGCTCCTCTGGAAAGCGCAAATTTTAAAACTCTCCGCTCGTATTCCGAAAGTTTTACCAGCAGCGAAGGCTGTTTGGAAAGAAGATGAACGGCCTCCGTATAAAGAAGCGGGGAGGATATTCCGGAATGATACTGTTCTTCCAGGAATTCCCAGCGTCTGTCATCGCGGAAAGTCAGATCTTCCCTTAAGTAAATTAAAATCCATGCAAGAACGGGATTGCGGGGAGATTTATGTGCAAGTTTCTTTACCTTATGCGCAACCTTATCCACGTAATCTTTCTCCGGATGCAGCATGCTTGTTAAATACAGATAATAACCGCAGGCAGTCGGCGAAAGCGTGTTCTCGGGATTTCGCACCTCCGATTCAAATTCTTCCATATGCCTTGCCGCTTCCTCTTCTTTTCCGGCAGCAAGCAAAAGCTGGATTTCATAAAGACGTACATAAACGGCCCGCTCGCCTTTTACGGTAAGCTTGGAAAGCTCCGCCGAAGAAGTTTCCACCCATTCGCCGGAAGTAACCTTGCCGAGGCGGAAATCGATATATTCCCGCATCAGGCGGGCAACGGTCTGTTTATAGATATGATTGGCGGAATGTTCCATGTCGATGGGAGAGCATTCCACGATAACATCCACTTCGAATTTTTCCTGAGGCGTGGAAATGATGATTTTGCCGAAATTTCTTCCCTTATGAAGGCGCGAACGGTCCACGAGATATTTAATATCAATCTCTCCTTCGGACAAATCATCGACCGTATAAACCTTCTTCGCAAGTCTGATAAAATCACCCGTCTTTGTTACTTCGGCCCGCACATATCCCCAGCCGTTTACATTCAGGATAATTTCTTTTTCCTTATCATCGGGAACGGAACGGTAAACCACATGCTTCGAAGGAAGTTCGTATGTATTGCGGCTTTTTTTGCGAACCAGAATCAGGAATTCGTCAACACTCGGCTCATTTCCTTCCTCCGTGCTGAGTCCCCGGTAAGCACACAGATACTGCTTATCGTTTCCGGTTAATATTTCGGCAAAACGATTGGAATAATAAAGACTGACCGCTTCATCCCAGTTGGTTCTGGCAAGATTGGCAAAATGGAAAAGATTCTTGATATAACCCATCGAACTATACATGTAGTCCTTTTCCATGGTTGCCTCAAACGGAAGGGAGTATTCACCTTTGTCCGAAAGAACAATAAAAGAACCGGTGACACTGTCTCCGGGTTCCATTCCGGTAGAATCGAATTCATACTGTATCTCCGGTTCCGCCCCTTCAAATGCCTCACCGGAGAGTTTCATCCTCGAAGAAGTCGAATATACGAAGCCTTTCATGGGTACATCATGATCGCATTTCAGCGAAAAACTGCCCTTCCGGACTTCCTCCGTGACGAATTCCAGTTCCACCTTTTCCACGGAAAATTCGATTTTTCCCTGTCTTACGGAAAAATCAAAATCCTCCTGTGCCATTGTAAGAACCGCTTTTTTCAATCCAGTCTCCCGATAAAAAATAAACTATACTGTGTGTACAAAATATCAAATGCACACACAGTATAGTATATCATCAATTAGTGGTATTTCGCAACAAAGAATACTATATCTTGCGGATTTTTTATAATCCTTCGGACTTGAAAAAAGCTATATCCCTTATCGATAAGACACGCCGTTTTTTACAGTTTTTTTGAAAAATCATCAAGCCAGTTTCCGTCGAACAGTTCAATCATTCCTTTGTCGCAGGCTGCTGCCAGTTTCGGATTCACAGGCAGCTTGGCAATATTGGTAATATCGTATTTTTTTGCAATCTCTTCGATATTGCTTTCCCCGTATATGGAGTGCTTTTCATGACAGTTCGGGCACTCGAAATAAGACATGTTTTCCACGATTCCGAGTACCGGAATATTCATCATATTAGCCATTTTAACAGCCTTTTCCACAATCATGGAAACGAGTTCCTGCGGAGAAGTTACGATAACGATTCCGTTTACGGGAATGGACTGAAAAACGGTTAAGGGCACATCTCCGGTCCCCGGAGGCATATCGATGAACAGATAATCCTTGTCACTCCAGACAACTTCGGTCCAGAACTGTTTTACGGTTCCTGCAATCACCGGGCCGCGCCATACAACCGGGTCTGTCTCGTTTTCCAGAAGCAGATTGACGGACATGATGTCGATATCCATCTTGGAACGAACCGGATAAATCCCTGCCTCATTACCGGTTGCCTTCTCATGCACTCCGAAAATTTTCGGAATACTCGGCCCGGTAATATCCGCATCCATAATACCTACTTTCTTTCCTTCTCTTTGCATGGAAACCGCCAGAAGAGAGGTTACGAGGCTCTTTCCGACGCCTCCTTTTCCGCTGACTACGGCAATCACTTTCTTAATATCGGAAAGCGCGTTCGGTGCCTCTAAGAAACTTTCCGGTTTTCTGTCCGCACATGCTTCACCGCATGTGCTGCAGTCATGTGTACAATCACTCATAATCTTTTTTCCTCCTGAACTTTTTATCGTTATACACTGTTCGATTTTTTCTGCGTATTATTTTCTTTTGTTCCCGCCTTTATCCGGGTGATTGCCTTTTCCGGTTTTTCCCGGCCGGTCATGTCCCGTGTGTCTTTTGGGTCTGTCGTGTCCGGCATGTCTTTCCGGTCTGTCATGCCCGGCGTGTCTTTCGGACCTGTCGGGTCCGGCATGTCTTTCCGGCCTGTCATGTCCGGCACGTCTTTCCGGTCTGTCCGGCCTGTCACCCCTGCGTTGTCCGTCATGTCTTTCAGGGGCTCCGTGTCTGTCCGCGTGTTCGCGCCTTTGAGGACTGTCTTTTCCGACCGGCTTGTCGGTTTCGGCAGGCTTTGTGTTTTCGACAGGCAGGTCCGATTTATCGGTATCAACATTTTTCTCCGTATTCGGATGAATCGGAACCAAATCCACAATCTCTACATCCGCAAGCGCTTCTCTGTCAATCGGCCGTCCGTCCACCACTTCAAACTTCTTTTTCCTCGGACGTACAACCGGCTCCGGATCTCCGATTCGGATTTCCGCCGTGGCTAACGGTACGAATCCGCTATGCACATCTTCCGCTTCTGCCTCATCTTCATCGTCGTCTTCTTCATCATCCTCTTCCATATCGGAATCGTCCGGCTCTTCATCTTCATCATCCTCTTCCATATCGGAATCGTCCGGCTCTTCATCTTCGTCATCATCTTCCGTATCGGAATCATCCGGTTCTTCATCCGATGATGAATCGGAAACTGTATCATGTATGGAATCGATTTCCGTATTTTCTTTAACGGCTTCACCGGAATCTTTCGCACCTGCGCTATCATCAGCAGCACCGGTCTGTTTCATATCTAAACCGTTGTCGAGAGTACCGTCGTCTTCATCCTCACCTTCAAAATCATCATAGAAGATTTCGCTGGTATTACTCGGATCAATATATTCAACCCCTCCAGCCACACTTTCACTTTCCGGATTCGCGTCACCTGAGGCATTCTCCGGCTTTATTTCATCACCGGAGGTATTCTCATTGCCCGTATTGTCTTCGGTGCCGTTTTCGGCCTCCTGAGACGTTTTTTCGGCATCGTTTTCACCATCTGCCTTACTGCCCGTATCCCCGTCATCCGTTCCGTTTTTTCCATCATCCGCTTTTCCTTCGTCCGTCTTTTCATCGACGGCCTTTTCATCAACGGCTTTTTCACCGGCATCCTTTTCGGCGTCAGCTTTTTCTTCCGCCTTTGCGTTTTCAGTCTCCGCCTCTTCTGTCTTCTTTTTCTTTTTCTTCTTAAGCGGTCTGATCTCCACAAGAAGCGGATACAGGCT
>OMRN01000324.1 GCA_900313265.1 uncultured Lachnospiraceae bacterium
AACTACGAGATCGCCGGGTTTTAATAAATCCACAACGACGAACTTTTCTTCTTTCTTATTTGCCCTTGCAAAATCACCGAGCGCTTCCTTCAGTTCGTGGATGCCCTCTCCCGTCAGTGCGGAGACCTGTAAAATCTTTCCCGCATCTTTTGTTTTCGTATCTGCAGATGCATCATTTAATCCACTTACGCTTGTAGTTCCGGCGTCTGCTAGCTGTTCGTTTAACCTACCTACATTCGTAGTTATATTAACGGTATCTGTCTTATCACCGGCCAGATCTGCCTTATTATATACAACCAGATACGGAATCTGTCTTTCCTTAAACAGCTCCGTCAGCTCCTCATCCTCTTTGGACATGCCTTTCGTCAGATCCACGATCAGCACCGCAATGTCCGTCTGATTCAGGATTTCCCTGGCTTTTTTAACTCTCAGTTCACCAAGCGTTCCTTCATCGTCAAGACCCGGTGTATCAATAATTACAACCGGTCCGATGGGCAGAAGCTCCATCGATTTTTTTACGGGATCCGTGGTGGTTCCCTTTATTTCCGAAACAACGCTTAAACTCTGTCCCGTTACCGCATTTACAACGCTGGATTTGCCTGCATTACGCATTCCGAAGAACCCGATATGCACTCTGTCTGCACTTACAACATCATTTAATCCCATACTTTTTTCCTCATAAATTCATCACTCAGTCAGCATATTTTTAAGCTGTTTTCTTACATTCAGATAGAAAACGAGCGACACGATCATATTTAATACATCTGCCACCACCTGCGACCAGATCAGGCCCGTAAGTCCCCATACATAATTCATAATCAGGATAATCGGAAGAAGCAGAATCACATGGCGGATAATCGCCAGCAAAAACGATACCTTTCCCTTGTTGATGGCATTCATGTAATTTACGGCAAAATACCCGAATATCATAAACGGCAGCGCGATGCTTCTTCCCTGCAGAATAATTGCCCCGAGTCTTACCGTTTCCGCATCTTTTACAAACGCACGCGTAACAGACGTTGCAAAGAAGAAAAAGCAAAGCATGCAGACCGTGGAAATAACGGTGGTTATGAATACGGAAAGGGCTGCTATTTTTTCCATTCGTTTAAAATTGCGTGCTCCGTAATTATACGCGATAAGAGGTACCATTCCGAGACAGATACCGAGGCAGATGTTAATCGGAATTCTCTCCACTTTCAGTATGATTCCCATTGCGGCAAGCGGTTTGACTCCGTCTCCGTAATTTACGGAAAGACGGTTAAGCATCATTGTTACAATATCATATAAAATAATGCTGACTGCTGCCGGAATGCCGACCATATAAAGAGATTTCAGGTCCGTTTTCTCAAGCTTTACGGGTCTTAAGGATAACGAAAGAGCACTTTCTTTCGATACCTTTTTATACATAATGATAAAGTAAATAAATGACGCTATATTCGAAAGCATGGTCGCTACTGCTGCACCGATTACTTCATTTCCCGGTGGCAAAATAACAAACATAAAAAGCGGATCCAGTGCGATATTCAGGGCACTGCCGAAGGCGACTCCGAAACCGGCTTCTTTGGAATATCCGGCATTACGAAGAAACTGCGACATAACCATCGAAAGCACCGTCGGTATTCCGCCGAGTACGACCGTGAAAAACAGATACTGTCTGCCGTACACCAGGGTCATGTCCTTTGCACCGAGCACCGTTAAAAGCGGTCCTAAAAAAATGAGAACCAGAACGGAAAACGCAGCTGATATTACCAGCGAAAAGAAAAAACTGTATGTCGCTACTTTCTTCGCATCTTCCGGTCTTTTTTCGCCGTTATGACGTACCATCAGACTTCCGCCTCCGACGCCGAAAATATTGGCAATAGAGACTAAAATCATATATATCGTCATGCCGAGATTTAAAGCACCAATCATGCTCTCATTGTCGGTTCTTCCGATGAACCACGTGTCCGCAATGTTGTAAATCAGCAGAATCAGCTGACTTGCCACGGTCGGCAGCGACATAATAAATAACGCTTTTGCCGGTGACACCGATTCAAACAGTTTCTTTTTATCGTTCATAAGCACCTTCTAAATAATTTTTTATTTGGTACTGCAAATATTTCATTTGAAAAGCAACTACACTTGCAGACCCTTTACGGACTACAAGTGTAGTTGAAACATTTTTTTATTCTTTTATCAGAAACGGAAATCTCTTCTGTTCGAAGAACGGATATCCGCTATATTCTGTTTGGCGATTTCCTTTGTCTTCTCTCTCGGAATC
>OMRN01000327.1 GCA_900313265.1 uncultured Lachnospiraceae bacterium
CGGTATTTCCGCTATTTCCGGCATTTCCGGTACATCCTGCCATAAGAAGAATGGCTGCTGCCGTAAGTACAATTCCGATTCCTTTTCTTTTCATCTTCACTTTCATCCTTTCATTATTCGGTTTGTGATGCTCACATCAATAAAACGAATAATGTCGCTCTTTTTTATGGAAATCATGTTGTTCCGAAGGAAAATATAATTTTGTCTTTTCCGTCAAATCGAATATCCTCATCATGGCCGAGTTTAAAAACATCGCTATTAAACTGTTCCGAAACGTACCAGTCTCCGCCCCACACGATATTGGAATCCGTATTTCCGATATCCGGAAGATTATAACTGTTCTTTTTCCACTGATAATCTTCCATAATCCGCTTTCCTTCCGATTCCGGAATATAAATTACGCCCCTGTACCGGGGATCTGCCGGTCCCGGACTCCCGATTTCGATTTTTCCCCAGTATTCCGACGGATAAATCATTTCGTACTCGGCGGTTGTAATATTCAGATTGTCAAAATACTTGTCCGTCATGGCTGTGTTTTTGAAGTACTCCGTTTTCATGACCGTATGTGTCTTTATACAGCCGGAAAACAAAAGCAAAAATACAACTACAACTGTCGTCCAAATAATTTTCTTCTTCATTCTTTTTCCCCTGCGCAGGCTATATTAAAAAGTGAATTGATCGTTTTGGCCGGTTCCTTCTTCAAAAATGCTTCAGCTTTACTGCCCAAGTTCGAAATATTTGCCCGAATACATCGAAAAAATGTTGCCGCCCGCAAGCTGTCCGGCATAGTAAGTTCCCGGGCCTTCGTATCTGTCGTATATAGTTTTACCCACCGAAATTTTGTTTCCTTCTTCGTCAATAAGGTAATAGGTAACCCGGGTATATGTCGTACGGTTTTCTCCCGAACCGGATTCAACATGTTCTTCCTTTTTCTCGGTATCCGCAATCGAAAGTTCGGTAAAATAATATCCTTCCTTTGAACGGTCCGATGCGGCAATTTTCGGAACAATGGCCATGAAAAATACCGTCACAAATCCGATTCCGCCAAGCATCATGACGCCGAATACAATCAGCGGAACAATATACGCTTCCCGGTTCGCATTCTCCATAAACTTTAAAATGGTGGCAAGAATCACGGTGACGAAAAAGAGAACCACAACCGTTCCGAAAAGGGTAAGAACGATGATGAAGGTTTTCCTCGATTTTACGGAATCCTCAAGATATTTCGTATGATCCTCTTCGAGTATTTCATCGGTCAATACAGTCTTCCCGTCCGCACTTTTCAACTGTTCATAGCGGGCATTCTGATTCTTTTCGTCCTTATTCTGGTTAATCATTCCCACGATAAACATTCCAAGCATCACACAGAAAACGACGCCGAAGCCCACATAGAAAATGGTAATAACCTTTTTGCTCGTCATATCTTTCCTCCCGGAACTAGTCAATCCACCACTGCGGAGTTAATTCTCCGAGTTTCATAACATGCCCTGTGGCATAATTGATCATAATGTCGATATCATGATATTTCCCCGGCATAAGCTGTACCATCAGCTCACGGCATGCGCCGCAGGGAGCTCCCTTCCCCTCGTTCGGGGAAATGCATAAAACCCGGTCAATTTCATAATCACCGTTTGTTATCATGTTAAAAATCGCATTCCGCTCGGCACAGATTCCGAGCGTGCTGCAGGTATCGATGCAGACACCCGTATAGATTTTTCCCGATTTGGAAAGAACGGCTGCGGAAACTTCACCCGCCGTAACATAATCCGATATCACTTTAGCGCCTCTTACCGCCTTCGCTGCTTCATACATTTTTTCCCATATTTCGTCTCTCATTTTTTCTCGCTTTCTGATTATTTAATAGAGTTACTTGTAAAACCGGTTCATCTCTTTTAATTTCGCCTTCCACTCTTCCACCACATTAGACGGCCCGGTAATTTTAACATCCGTTCCGAGTGCATAAATCCAGCCGTAAAACTGCTGGCTTACCGCAACATCCACGAAAGTTTTCGACCAGCCCTCGTTTTCTCCCGAAAAAATCGGAATATCCTTTCCGAAACGATCAATGAAAACGCCGACGAGTTCATTTTTAAATTCCACGGCAACCTTCGTCCTCTCGCCGCCCCACATTCCGAAACTCATTTTCGAGAAGGAGGCAATGTCCATGGAATCAAAAATCTTCATCCCCACACGGTTTTTGTCCATGATTTGCAGGTTCTTCATTTTATCGACACGGTAATGCCTTTCTTCGAGAGTTGTGGCATCACATCCGATTAAATAATAGTTTTCATCATCCCAGGTCAGTGCCCACGGGCTTACCTCGCGGATGCCGGGATTTTTCTTTTCAAGCTGTTTCTTCGTGTTCCACTGGTAATACTCAAACCGCACACACTTATTGCTGTTTATGGCCGCATGGATCTGGTCCACGGTATAATAAATCGTTTCATTCATGGATTTAATCCGGCCCTGCACGATTACCTGACGATGGAGCTGCTTTGCCTCGTACTTGCTCGTGCATTTCATCAGCTTCTTTATAAGGGCATTGGATTTGCGCTCGGTAATAAATTTCGAAGACTGGATGGAATCCACCAGGATTTTAAGTTCCGCCAGTTCGAACTGTTTTTCAATCACATGGTACCGGTAACTTCTGCCGTCCTTTTCGCCCTCCACGGTGATTCCGAGATGTTTCAGTTCATTTAAATCTTCGTAGAGCGTTCTGCGGTCCGCCGTAACTTCCATTTCCTCGAGATAATCCTGAATTTGCAAAAGGGTCAGATAATGCTCTTCATCGGTGTGTTCGAGCATAATCTGACCCAGATAATACAGTTTCAGTTTCTGATTTGTCCCCTTCGGCATGATATCCCCCCTCTCATAACCTTCGTGTTATTATACCACACCTGACGGGACTGAGTACATTTTATTTCACTTAATTAACTTCCCCTTATAATTCCCGATAAGAACCGTATGTCTGCCGAAAATCCTCCTCAAACCGGATCTGATCCTCCCGCACTTTGGACAGATGAAGGCCGGTTCCGAGTCCGATAAAGAAACTCACCACACTCCCGATAAATCCGATTGCTCCGAAGATGAGATCATCAAGCCAGCCGATTCCGGTGATGAAATCCGGAATAAGGTCAATCGGCAGAACGCAGTAAAGAATCGTAACTACTACACATACAATTGCGATAATAAAGAATCTTCTTTTCTCTTCCATAACATTGTCCCCCTTTTTTCAAAAACCTTTTTCAAAACAGGATGAAAGTTCCCGACGTGTTTTACTTTATAACCAAAGTATAAATCTGGATTGTGACAATAAATCTGACAATATTATTCAGCAAAATTGCGGTTTTCCCGGTGCCTGTCACTTTCGCCCCTTGGGTGCCTGTCACTTTTGGCACAAAAGTGACAGGCACCCATCCAGAGGCCCCCATCTGGGGCTGGGACAGTTCTGTGACAAATCATTTGCTAAACTGCAATCAGAAAGTAACACAAACGGTTCAAATCATAGTTTTAATATTCGTCTTTTGAGACTGGGAAAGGAGCACACTATGAAGGGAATCAGATTATTTACAGCCGGTATCCTTACCGCCGTTTTACTTACCCTGATGCCGCTTAGTGCAATGGCAAAAGAAAGCGTGCAATAATCTATATATGTACGATGAAGAACAAGAAAATAAGATGTATGAATTTTACAGACAAACCCGGGGCGATGGAACTGCAGCGCACATAAGGAATGGACGCCGAATTAATCAGACAACTTAACTTTTTTCAACTTTTCCCCTCTTTAAAGAGACAGCCGCAATTACGGCTGTCTCTTTTTATGCGATAAATGTATGGTACTCAGTCCTCGCCGACGAGATGAACGGTTTGATACGTATGATTCGTTGCGGGCAGAAAAATCTCCGTCACATCCTTTGTTTTTAATTTCAGGCTGGACGTGCAAACACAGGGATGACATCCAAGATAATCATCCTTTAAAACATCTTCGTCAATTAGGAGTTTTACATGATTCTCTTTATCATTCATCAGTCCCATTATGCTGACCGCACCGGGTTCAATGTCCAGATATTTTAACATATCCTCCGCTTCCGCAAAGGAAAGCCTTGCCGAATTGATCTGTGCGGATAATTCCTTCGTTTTGAATTTCTTATCCCCCGGCATCATAAGCAGATAGAAATTCGTCTTCTGCCTGTTACACAGAAAAAGATTCTTGCATATAATAACGCCTAAAATCGCATCAATCTCATTGCAGGCTTCCATATTGTCGGCCCGGTCGTGATCCGTCCGCTGATAGGAAATCCCCAGTTTATCCAGAAAATCATACGTCCGGATTTCTCTCTCCAGTCTTCCGGTTACGTCCTCCGGTCTTCCGTTATACAGTTCCATTCTTTGTTCCATCCTTCCATTCCGGGATTTTAAAAGTTATACCACAATCCGAAAATTTTCCAAATCCCAGTATATCTCCGTCAGTTTCTCTCCGTCAATCTGTGCTCCCTTAAAGAAATCGTCCCGGTCGCGATACCATTTTCCGTCAAAATTCACGGCACATGCCCCGCCGTCCTGCTCGGAAATAATCGTATGCTTCTCCCCGTAGGCTTCGAACGTGATGGTATGCGGCAATTTCAGCAGATAATAAAGATCGTAGAAATCAAACTCTTCTTCATCAAACGGAATCAGTTCGTATAAATCGTCAATCAGCCATTTCATGATATTCATATTGCCGAAAAACGCATTATGCATGATTCTCTGCGCCAAAAAATCCTTGGCAGCAAGATAGAGTTTAACCGCTTCCTTCTTCCGCCCCTGGTCAGCACGGATTCTCGCAAGCCTCGTAAATACTTCCGGCAGCGGATCGAATACATTCCGGCAGTTCTTCACCTTCGGATACAAATCCTCAATGATTTGCTCATACCTTGCCTGATCCTTCGCTACATAATAACCGTTTTTGTACATATCGGCAATTTTATACGTGGCAACCAAATCGCCCTTTTTCATAAGCTTTGAGAAATTCTCATATGCTTTCTTGTAATCGCGCTCGCCGGTACGGCCGTAATACCAGATATAACCAAGGCATTCGTATGCCGGATCATAATCAAAAGAAGCCGCCATTTCATAGTATTTCAGTGCCAGATCAAACCGTTTCTGCTCGTAGTAAGCACCGCCTAAATACAGCATATCCTGCGGCCTTTGCTCTTCTTCAATCAGGAATTGCATTGCCTCCGTAAACGCAAAAAAATCCTCATCGCTGTATATGCTCGTATCATGAAACTCCTGAACAATCTGTCTTGCTTCTTCTACGGTCATCGTCGTTTCCTTTCCTGTACAATCTTTCTTCACATAAGCAACACCACAAAGTTAAAAAAAGCATTCTTCCCATCATCCGCATTAATGGAAACTCTTCTTCTTATTATCAAAAATCAATCAGATATATCGCCATCGACACCTGTGTATATCCGGTTTTGGCTTTGATATCCGTCACCCGTCCGATTAACATCTTTCCGGCGTCCATCAGTCTTGCGAAAACGTAATTATCTTTCTCCGGGACATACCCCAGTTTCCGCCCCTTTTCGTCATCCACACGCACGGCATTTTCGTCAAAACGATTCTTCGGCTCCCTTCGAAGCGACAGTTTCTCCCCGCTTTTCAATTCTTTGATAATCGACTCATCCTCGATATGCATCGTTCCCGCGACAAAAGTATCAAAGAGAAAAATCTCCTTCTGCAAAGGTTTGATTAAATCTTCGCTTTTAAACTGTTCCGCTAAAGATACGGCATTTTCCGATGAAATTACAATGTCATTTGCCATGTAAAACGTGCGCCTCCCTCGCCGGTGAGTTTTTCCAGTTCCTCTTCCAGATTTCGTTTATACTCTTTGAATTCTTCCAGCTGCTTATTCAGTTCCTGCTTTTTTGCGTCAATCGCTTTTGGATCAGCAAGCAGTTTTCCGTAGGTATACGGTTCTGTCGTAAGAATCGCGCTGATTCTCTTTTGATTTTTTTTGATTTTTTCATCGATATTGTCAATATTCGGAGCAAAACCTTCCTCGCCTAGCAGCGTCATGATATGGTTTAATTCGACCTCCAGTTCTTCGAGTTTCTCCGCATCGTACTCTTTATATGCCTCCATTACACGATTCCACAAATCCATGAGTTTCCCATTCTTACTTGTTTTTGTGTTAATATCCGGATGAAGCCTCTTACAGATTCTTCTGAAAATCTGCTTGCTCATTCGTACATCATACGCATCCACCAGTCTGGCATTTTTCGCACCATCTCTTTCATCCAGCATATTTTGCAGTTCCACATAATATGCCTGCATTTCGCCGTCGATTTCCTGCTGCATGGCATTCGTATCAATCGGCTCACCGAGATTAATACACCTCGTACAGTACGCAAGAATTTTCTTAAGACGGATACATTCCAGTTTTGTAGTCAGAATCTCCGCCATAAGATCTCCGAAGTGCTGCAGATAATCCACTCTCCTTGATGAGGCGATTTTTGTCAGCTGTTCTTTTCTGATAATCAGCGCTTCATATTCCTCGTAAGGCGTATTGAATTCATCCGGAATATCAAACCCGGGGAAATCGTCTCCTCCGTCCGTATTCGCGTTTTCAGGAGAAATGCTCTTATATTCAGAATCGTTTATAAAACCTGTTTTACGCTTTCTCATAATTCAGTCCCCGCTCTGTTCACGTTTTCACACGTTATATTATAGTTCTTATCCTCTTTACTTCCAAGTATGAACGATGCATGTAGCAATAAATCCGACAGTATCTCCGGGTGCCTGTCACTTTTGCCTTGAAAGTGCCTGTCACTTTTGGGGCAAAAGTGACAGGCACCCGTACCTCCCATTTTATGCCACAAAAAAGGAGCAACATACGCTGCTCCTTCTAACATGGTTTTGCGATCA
>OMRN01000397.1 GCA_900313265.1 uncultured Lachnospiraceae bacterium
AGATTTAAAATTCCGTTATTGGAAAGAATAATCTGCCAGGCAAGAATACGGAGAATAAAATTCATCCACATGGGAAGAATGATAATAAACAAAGAAAATCCTTTTCTGCCAAGGCCTAAATGTTTCATCGCCAGTACCATCGGATATGCTAAAAGAATGCAGAATATCGTACATCCGAGGGCAATTTCCAGCGAGAAAATCATCGCCTTTATATGAATCGGCGAAAAAATCGCCGTGATATTTTCGAAGGTAAAATGCCATGAATCATCCGTCAGTGCATAACGGAAAATCACAATTAACGGCAGGATTGTAAATGCAATAATCCATACCGCATACGGTCCTGCCAGAAACCATCTCTTCGACGAGCGTGATTCGTTTTCCGGATTTTCATTCACGGTTTTTTCTTTACTCATCGCGGACAACCTCCTCATCGGCACTAACCGGCTTATGCATAATCTGGATATTATCCGGAAGAATCGTCAGTCCCACCGTTTCCCCGACCGGTGCCGGATTGACGCTCTGAATCATCCATTCATAGTCATCTACCCTGACTTTGATTTCATAATATGCGCCTTTAAATATAACGGAAATAACAAGGCCGTCCAAATAGCCCTGCCCCATTTCCACGATTTCAAGATCCTCAGGGCGGATAACAACGTCTACCGGATTATTTTCGCCGAATCCGGTATCCACACACGGGAAATCCACTCCCTGTATATTTACAAGAAGATCGCGAACCATAACCGCATCGATGATATTGCTCTCACCGATGAAATCCGCCACAAAAGCGTTCTGCGGTTCGTCATATATACTCTTCGAATCACCGGCCTGCTGAATAATCCCCTTATTCATAACAATAATCCGGTCACTCATCATCAGTGCTTCTTCCTGATCATGCGTAACATAAAGGAAGGTGATTCCGACTTCCTTTTTGATTTTTATCAGTTCTCTCTGCATGTCATGGCGAAGTTTTAAATCGAGCGCGCCGAGCGGTTCATCGAGAAGGAGCACTTCCGGCTCGTTAACAATCGCTCTTGCAATGGCAACTCTCTGCTGCTGGCCGCCGCTTAAGGAACGGGTATCTCTTTTCTCATACCCTTCCAGATTGACAAGTTTTAAGGCATAAGAAATTTTATCTTTGATATAATCGTTGCTTTTTTTCTTCAGTTTCAGACCGAACGCTATGTTCTGCGCCACATTCATATGCGGAAAAAGAGAATACTTCTGGAATACGGTATTTACGTTTCTCTTTTCCGGCGGAAGGGATGTAATATCCTTTCCCTCAAAAAGCACTCTTCCGCGGTCGGGATTAACAAATCCTCCGATAATCCGAAGAATCGTCGATTTGCCGCATCCGGAAGGACCGAGAAGGGTTACGAATTCATTCCTTCCGATCTCTAAATTAAAATCCTTTAAAATGGTTTTTCCGTCAAAGGATTTGTCGATATGCTCCATCTGTAAAATAACGTCAGACATTTTTGCTCCTGATATATGTTTGCAGACTTAACGTCTCATTTTCTTTTCGTTTCTGTTTTTTTCGTCTCTTCAACATTCGGTAAAAGGATTAAAAACTCGGCGGTGTCGAAACCCACAAAAATACCGCTTCTTTATTCGAAGCCGACGAAATGCTGTGAGTCTTGTTCGTATGATAATGGAAGGAATCACCTTTCTTTACCTTGTACGTGTCTTCTCCGTAATGAAGCATAATGGCACCTTCCAAAACATATCCGAACTCTTCGCCCTCATGGGGCTTATCGGGTTTTAATTCCGTTCCCGGCTGTAATCTTACGAGAATCGGTTCGATATTTCCGCCTTGTGCGGATGCAATGAGCCATTCCACTTTATAGCCGTTTTTATCCTCTTTTTCAAAGTATTCCTCTTTGGTGTATACAATCTTCGGTTCTTTCTCATCCCCGAAGAATTCGGAAAGATTTGTTCCGAGACACTCTACGATATCTTCAAGTGTAGAGACACTGGGAGCGGTCTGTCCCCTTTCGAGCTGTGAAATAAAACTTTTTGTAAGTTCACATCTTGCAGCCAGTTCTTCCTGGGTCAGTCCGTTTTTGTTTCTTAGATTTTTAATTTTCAGTCCTATTTTTTCTTCTATTTCCACGGTGTAGTAATACTCCTTTTCATTCTACTTAATTATACTTATACTAAACTTTAAGTCAAGTATTATTTACACCTATAAAAAGGTGACAGGCACTTTTGCTTCAAAAGTGTCAGTCACCCTCTAAAGAAAAGTGCCTGTCACTTTCGCCCTGAAAGTGACAGGCACCGCACAATTCATATGTTCACCGGAAAACCGCAATTTGAATCACCTTCCATCTTCGCTCATGCTTCGGGATTCAGATCCGTTTCCGGATTTGGCTCCGGATCAGGGTTCGGTTCCGGATTTGGCTCCGGATTTGGATTCGGTTCTGGATCCGGATTAGGATTTGGCTCCACATCAGAATCCGTATCGCTATCTTTATCAGTATCTTTCTCTTTCTCCTTATCCTTATCTGTATCCTCTTCGGTATCTTCATCCGAATCCGCATCGATATCCATGCCGGGTTCCGGATCCGGCTCCAGTTTCTGATCCCGATCATCCGGTTTTGTTACCGTAACCTTCAGTGTCCCGTTCTTCTTCATTATTTCACCGGGTTCAATATCCTGTGTGGCTATAATATCCGTATCCTCATGCTCGCCTTCACATACAAGAGTTATCTCCAAAGCAGATAAAATGGTTTCTGCTTCGCTGTATGTAAGACCGACTACATTCGGGCATTCCGGGCCGGCCGGTCCGTTACTGATTACCACTGTTATTTTCGAACCGGGTTTCACCTTGCTTCCGCCTTCAGGAGTCTGTGAAATAATGGTATCCTCCGGAACCGTCTCACTGAATTCATAACTGTATTCCACTTCAAATCCGGCCGGAATTAATGTATCGGTAACACCCTCTTCAAATGTCATTCCGGCAACATCCGGAACAGCAACCAGACGTACAACCGTTTTCGAATATTCATCAAACCGGTAAATCATTGCCGCAAACTCCGAACGTTTGGTTTTTCCACTCGGATCCAGTTTGGTCTTCTTTCCGCTGATAATGCCGTTTGCAAGTGCCCAGTTTAATGCATCCTTTGCCCAGAATTCCACTTTGGAGGCATCTTCGAAACTGTCGATGCTGATTTCACATCCTTCCGGAATTGAAACATCATAATCTTTGTATATTGCATATTTATAAAGCATTAATGCTATCTGCTGACGGGATGCGGCGGAATATGGTCCGAAGAGGCCGCTTCCCATTCCGGAAACAATCCCGTTCTCCGATGCCCACATAACGGCACTGGCAAACCATGCGTCCTCCGGAACATCACTGAATTTTGCCGAATACCTCACTTGAGGTTCTTTCTCGTATTTATAAAGCATCTGTACGAATTCCGATCTGTAAATATTGGAATTCGGAGCAATAACCAGTCTGCCCGGAATCAGTTCTCCTTTTCCGTTCATCAAACCGTTGTCATTTGCAAACTTCACATAGGAAAATTCCCACCCGTCCGATTTTACATCGGCAAACGGGTTATTCGGGTTTTTATCCGCAAGACAGATAATCTCGCAGGTTGCTTTCAGTCCGTTCACGGTTTGTGCTGTCACAGTGACTTTCCCGGCACCCCAGATTTTTACCTTTCCGTCTTTTACACTTCCGATGGTCTCTTTTCCGATCGAGGAAGGACTGATGCTCCATTTGATGTCTTTCTCCGTTACTTCGGCCGGTCCTAAGGTCGCGACAAGCGTCATTTCCTCTCCGAAATACATCGTTGCACTGGTTTTATCAAGTGTAATGGATGTCGGATTTACCCCTACGGTTACCGGAACCTTCTTTGAAATTCCGTTGACTGCCGTAATAATGATGTCCGTTGTACCCTTTGAAACGCCCGTAACAACACCGTTTTCATCTACGGTTGCGATTGCGGGTTTCGCACTTTTATATGTAAGTCCCTTATCAGGTGCATTTTCGGGAAGAACGGATGCTTTGATGCTGCCCTTTTCTCCCTTCACCACCTTTAGTGTAGAAACATTCGTGTTGATTCCGGTCGGAAAAATCGTTACCGGCTCGTTATGAATCGTTATGATTCCGGTTGAGTATGCATAAGCATACTGTGATCTCGTCGATTCGCCTTCTTTATAACGGCTGATATCGTCGGAATATGCCAGGACAGTGAACCGGCTGTTGCTGTTATAGTCACTGTATCCGGGAACCCAGATATAAACATTATCGGTTCCGTCTCCCTGCCATTTGGTTTCAAATGCATAAGTGTCATTATTAAAATAATGTTTCACTTTATAAAAACAGCAATGACTGATTTTATCCCATTCAACCTTTACAGCCTGTTTTCCGCCTTCAACGGTCGTAAGTGTTAATCTCGGTTTCCCGGGATGAAGTTCTTCACTCGGAACAGTATAGGTAAAAGGAATGGATCTGGAAACTTCGACGGCTCTTTCCGGATAATCGTGGTCGCTAAAGTTTACAAAGCCGAACATCTGTGCCGAGTAGTTGCCGCTTATATCAATATATCCGTTCATATCGTCTTCGATAAATCCGCCTTCGGCTCCAAGATAATATCTGGTGATGTAAGGTCTTCCCTCAAGGCTTAGAATAATCACGTAATATATACCGGGCGTACCGGTGAAGGAAAAGAAACTGGTTTTTGTATTATAATCAAACGGAATATCCTTCGCATTCAGATTCTCCGGCACTTCCAAATCCGACTTTTCACCGAGTCTGCATGTAACAGAATCGTCTGTTGCAATAATATTTACACCGTCCGCTTTCGCTAACAGATTTTTCTGTTCTTCGGTTAATTCCGAATTTGAATCATCATTCGGCTCCTTTGCGGAAACCGGCAAAATCACCATGCTGATTATGATGCCGGTTATTGCGAATAATAATCCGAACTTCCTGATGAATCCAATCTGTTTTGTAAATCTTTGTCTGCTCTCCGTCATTTTCTTTCCTCCGTAAAAAAACGGACATTGCAGAAACTGCAGTGTCCGTAATACTTAAAATAAGTGCAACTGGCTGACATTTTACAGTCCCTTTAGCTTTGCGTCATCATGTTTCCATGATTTTGCCCATATATTCGGTTTTATCCGATTATATATTTTGTGTAAATAAAAGCATTTTACGCCTTGTTTTCACAATATACTGATTATATTATACTCAAATATGCGAAAAATATCATTCCTTTTTGTAATTGTTTACAAAACGTTTACAAATTTCATTTTTACGGTGTCACCGGGCCTGATGTCGGTGAAATCGCATATTTTCTCCGGATATCTTCGTTTGGAGCTGCCGCATCCGGTCCGTATCCGCAGGTTATGCCATAAAACGTGTTTCCGTCGGCGGTAAATGCGAAATTGCCTTTTTTGTTTCCATATCCGGTATCTAT
>OMRN01000328.1 GCA_900313265.1 uncultured Lachnospiraceae bacterium
GTCTGCACCGACTCCGGACGCGAAGGAGAGTATATTTACCGTCTGGTAAGAGCACAGGCCGGCGTCAGCGGAAAAATCGAAAAACGGGTATGGATTGACTCCCAGACAGAAGAAGAGATGAAACGCGGAATCCGTGAGGCGAAAGATTTATCCGCTTATGACAATTTGTCGGACGCGGCTTATCTTCGTGCCAAGGAAGATTATCTGATGGGTATTAATTTTTCCAGGGCGCTTACCTTAAAATACGGCTATCCGGTGAAAAATTACTTAAAAGCCGACAAATGCGTCATTTCCGTCGGCCGGGTCATGACATGTGTTCTCGGAATGATTGTCAAACGTGAGCGTGAAATCCGTGATTTCGTAAAAACTCCGTTTTACCGTGTTTTGATTAAGAATAATCTTTTTGACAATACCGTGGAAGGTGAATTCCGGGCCGTGGAAGGTTCGAAATATTTCCAGTCGCCCCTGCTTTACAAAGAAAACGGATTCAAAAAAGAGGAAGATGCAAAAGCATGCATTTCCTATGTCTCAAAAGGTGAAGCCAAAGAGGATCTTTCTTTTGACGGATTCTCCGTTATCGAGCAGATTGAAAAGAAAAAAGAGAAAAAGAATCCGCCTTTGCTTTATAACCTTGCCGAAATCCAGAATGACTGTTCCAAATATTTTAAAATCAATCCGGACCAGACGCTTTCCATCATTCAGGATTTGTATGAAAAGAAACTCGTAACGTACCCCAGAACCGACGCACGTGTTTTATCGTCCGCCGTTGCCAAAGAAATTCACAAAAATATCGAAGGCATGCGGAACATGCCTTATTTTAAGGACCTGGCCGACGAAGCATTGTCTCTGGGCCTTTATAAAAAAATCGCAAGCACCCGCTATGTCAACGACAAGGCAATCACGGATCATTATGCGATTATTCCGACCGGACAGGGATTTTCGGCTCTTTCTTCCTTAAGTCCCACATCCAAACGCGTTTACGAAATCATAGTAAGACGTTTCTTAAGTATCTTTTTCCCGCCTGCGGTATACGAAAAGTTGTCGCTTGTAACTGCGATGGAAGGGGAGAAATTTTTCACTTCATTTAAGGTATTAAAGGACGAAGGATATTTAAAATGCTGTCATTATTCGTTTGCGAAAGACAAATCCGGTTCCGGTGATGACGTAAAAGCGTCCGGCCCCAATGACGACAAACCGGACAGTGCGAAGAGTGAAAGTGTCTCCGAAAACAGTCCCGAAGGCGGTCAGCCGGATGACAAAGAAAAAGACGAGGATAAAACCGAAGATTTAAAATGCGATGAGGAGTTTTTAAAAAACTTATCCAAAATGAAAAAGGGAGACAAAATTCCCTGTACCGGTTTTGTAATCAAAGAAGGGGAAACATCCCCTCCGAAGCGGTATAATTCCGGATCGCTGATTCTTGCCATGGAAAACGCCGGGCAGTTCATCGAAGACGAAGAACTTCGTGCTCAGATTAAAGGAAGCGGAATCGGAACAAGCGCTACCCGCGCCGGAATTCTAACAAAACTGATTAATAACAAATACCTGGCCCTTAATAAAAAGACGCAGATTATCACGCCGACCCTGCTTGGTGAAATGATTCACGATGTCGTTTTAAACTCCATCAAACCTCTTTTGAATCCTTCCCTTACCGCAAGCTGGGAAAAAGGGCTTACGATGGTTGCCGACGGAGAAATTAAAGAAGACGAGTATATGGCTAAATTAAACGATTTTGTTACGCAGAATACCAACATGGTGAAAAATCTCCGTAACCAGAACGATTTGCTGAAATATTTTAATTATGCATCGAAGTATTATAAGAAATAAACTCGAAAAAATTATTTACGCATTCGTTGTCCTTGCGTTATAATGTGTTTGTTTCATGCTGCTAATGTATAAAAAATCGAAAGGAAGGTACAGCACATGTCCGAAGTATTAATGATTAAGAATCTTTACAATCTCGAAGAAACGTTTGCGGCTGAGATTTTTGAGGGAAAAACCTATCCCTGGGAAGTTCTCCCCGAAATCAAAACTTTTATTATAAAACTCGGCGAGTCCCTGCCGGCAGATGTTTATGAAAGAAGAGAAGATAACATCTGGATTGCAAAAAGCGCGAAGATTTATCCTACCGCAACCATTTTAGGACCCGCCATCATCGGTGAGGAAACCGAAGTAAGACCCGGCGCATTCATCCGTGGCAACGCAATTGTCGGAAACAACTGCGTAGTCGGAAACTCCACCGAATTGAAAAACGTCATTTTATTCAACCGTGTTCAGGTTCCTCATTACAATTATGTCGGCGATTCCGTTTTGGGATACAAATCCCACATGGGTGCCGGTGCCGTAACCAGTAACGTAAAAAGCGACAAGACGCTGGTAGTCGTTAAAAATAAAGATGAGCAGATTGAAACCGGACTTAAGAAATTCGGAGCCATGCTCGGCGACAATGTGGAAGTAGGATGCCACAGCGTATTAAATCCCGGTACGGTTATCGGAAGAAATACAAATATTTATCCGACATCTTCGGTTCGCGGATTCGTACCTTCGAATCATATTTACAAAGATCCGGAGCATGTAGTGGAAAAATACGCTCTGTAAAATTATTAAAATTTTATTTCCTGAATTGTGCCCAAACCTATTGACAATACAACATTTTGTGTATATTATAAGTTTGTAGTTTTGTGTATCCACTAATTTATTAAATTTTTATGTATAAGGAGAATGAGAAATGAGCAAAAAGGCAGCATTAATTTTAATTCATTGCGGAATTGTAGGATGGTTAATCGGATACCTTGCATATGATAACAAGGCAGAAATCGGCGGAAGAATGTATACCCAGGGTATGATCAATTCGATCATCTGGATGTTATTCGTACCCGGATATATTGTCGGAGCTATCTTTACCATTATGGCAATCGTTAATATCTGCAAGGGTGACGAAGATTATCATCTTCCCGGATTTGTTGGAAACTCCAACTGGTTCAAGAATCTTTAATTTGTATTACGTCCACACGGATGGATGATATGAGCAGGGATTGCCAAAGCCATCCCTGCTCATTGTTTTACCACGATAAATATTTTTTTCAGAATTCATTGCCGAAACCACAGAAAGGCTTGCAAATGAACAAAAAACATGTAAATCGGGCAGCCGGACTCATCCTTCTTACCTCAGTTTTCGTCATTTTGTGCGTCGGTATGTCCGGCTGCAAGAAGAAAACGAACGGCGAGTATGTAAAAACCGTCAACGATTTTTATAATAAACTCTTAACCTATGACACCAACATCAAGCGGATTGATCCGAAAGACCCGGAAGCCTGCGAAGAGCTTCTTTCCCTGCTTGATTTAATGAATAAAGATTTTCAGGATTTTGCCGAAGTGCCCGTGCCGGATAATGTTCCGGAAGCAAGAGAGCACGCGCAGAATGCCGCGGCATTTATGACAAAAGCGGTTTCTTACTACCATAATGCATTGGAAGGCGAAAAAGCAGATGAAACGGCTTTACGTACCGCAGAACTGAATTACGAAAACGCCGTTACGGAAATCAAAAATGTCGGTGTAGCCCTTCAAAACGCCGACCGGTAAACGTTTGAGGAATTAAATAGCCGTTATAAATATCCTATACGAAAGAACAAGGAAAAATGAACGGAGCCGAGTTACTCGTAAAATCCTTACTGGATGAGAAAATTTCATATGTATTCGGATATCCGGGTGTTTCCATCTGCCCGTTTTTCGATGCCCTGATTGAAAGTCCGATTAAGAGCATTCTTTTAAGAAACGAGCAGGACTGCGGTCATGCCGCAAGCGGATATGCCAGAGTGAATAACACAGTCGGTGTATGTGCGGTTTCTTCGGGCCCCGGTGCCACGAATTTAATTACCGCAATTGCAACCGCTTTTGCGGACAGCATTCCTCTTGTATGCATTACGGGACAGGTTCCTACGGAGCATATCGGAAGCGATATGTTTCAGGAAGCGGATATCATCGGATCAGCGGAATCCTTTGTAAAGTATTCTTATCTGGTACGCGACGCTAAAGAACTTCCGCGTATCGTAAAAGAAGCATTTTATATTGCATCCACCGGACGCAAAGGACCTGTTTTAATCGACCTTCCCATCGATATCCAGATGACGGAAGGACTTTCGTATACCCCTGTTCCGGATGTCAGTTTAAGAACCTATAAGCCCACCGTTAAAGGTCATGCGGTTCAGATTAAGAAAGTACTTTCCGTACTGAAAAATGCAAAACGGCCGATTCTCTGTGTCGGCGGAGGAGTTATTTTATCCGGAGCGGAAGAGGAAGTGATTAAGTTTGCCGAAAGCCTTCATATTCCGGTTGTATCCACCATGATGGGAATCGGCGTCATTCCTTCCGATAATCCGTTATACATGGGGATGGTCGGAAAATTCGGAAAAAAATATGCCAACCGTGCCATGAACGAATCCGATGTTCTTATTATGATCGGAGCCAGAGTGGCAGACCGTGCGGTAAGTCAGCCGGATTTAATCACTAAGGACAAAGTCCTGGTTCATATCGATGTGGATCCTGCCGAAATCGGCAAAAATGCCGGGCCGAATATCCCCATTGTAGGAGATGCAAAGGCCGTGTTTGAAGAATTAAACAAATCCCTTCCGGATAAAGATTTTTCCGAATGGCTCGATCAGCTTACCAGGTACAGTAAAACGAGAGAAATGAAAATGCAGGGTACGGCGAAATATGTCGATCCGAACGAATTCGTCCGTATTCTTTCGGAAAAACTTGACGACAATGCCGTATATGTTTCCGATGTCGGACAGAATCAGATTTATTCGTGCAATAATTATATCGTAAAACACGGTAAATTCTTAACTTCCGGCGGCATGGGAACCATGGGATATTCCCTTCCGGCAGCCATCGGTGCATCGGTTGCCGATTTAAACCGTCAGATTGTCTGCGTCATCGGCGACGGTGCCATGCAGATGGTTTTGTCCGAGCTTTCGAGTGCAAAATACTTAAATGCAAACATAAAGATTTTTGTTATGAATAACCGCTGTCTCGGTATGATTCGTGAATTTCAGCATATGCACTACGATAACCGGTACACAATGGTGGATTTGCAACACCTTCCGGATTATGAACAGATCGCCAAAGCGTTTGATTTGCAATATGTTCGTATTCGCAAAAATGAAGAAACCGTCAGTGTGCTTGACGGCATTCTTTCCTTAAACGGACCTGTTTTGACAGAGGTAGATGTGGATGACGATGCATTTACGGCAAATTAGTCCGATTAATTCATCCGGCCGGAAGGCAAAAGTAAGATTAATTTTGAGTGTAATGAATAGTCGGGGATTAACAGATGAAGAAGATTTATTCCGTATGGGTAGAAAACCGGTTTGGTGTACTAAGCAAGGTTGCCGCGCTTTTTGCACGCAGATCTTATAACATTGACAGTCTGACCGTGGGTGAGACGCAGGATAAAACGGTTTCTTCCATGACCATCGTCAGCTCCGGCACTACCCATACGTTAGAGCAGATTGAAAAACAGCTGAATAAAAAACTGGATGTTATTAAAGTCCGTACTTACGCGGAAGATAAAGCCATATTACGCGAAGTAATACTGATTAAGATCAAATACGTATCCGCCGAGCGAAGGGAACTCATGGAAATTTGTGAATTTCTGAAAGCGGATATTGTGGATACTTCGAATACGCATATGGTCATTACACTTTGCGATACACCGGAGAGAGTCGACAATCTGATTTCCATGCTTCGTAAATTTAATATCGTTGAGCTTACACGTACGGGTACATTAGCCATGCCGAAATGTTCGGAGGCGGACTGAATGAAGAAGGGCGATTTTGTGCTGATGACGGTATTCGGCGTCCTTTTGGTTTTTGTAATCGCAATCTTTGTTTTCAGGCCCAAAGCGGTTAACTGCGTCGTATACGAAAACCGGAACGAAATCGCATCGTTCCCTCTGAACGAAGATGTTGTCTATACGATTCGCACATCCGACGGACACGAAAATGTGTTGCAGATTAAGGACGGAAAGGCAAGCGTCATTTCCGCGGACTGCCCGAATCAGATTTGCGTGCATACCTCACCGATATCAAAAGTCGGAGAGAGCATTCTCTGCCTCCCTCATAAAATCAGTATTGCACTTGAGTCCGCCCGCAAATAGTTATATAAACGTTGAAGAAAAAGAAAACCCTGTTAAAAATCGCATATCTCGGATTGTTTCTGGCTTTTGCCATGATTCTTTCCTACGTGGAAACGCTTCTTCCGGTTTTTCCTTATGCTCCCGGTGTAAAACTCGGACTGGCCAACTGCTTTATTCTGCTGATTTTATATATTTACGGAGTCCGGGAAGCGGCCATTATTAATTTAAGCAGGATTATACTGTGTGCATTGTTATTTACCGGTTTTTACGCCATGCTTTATTCCCTGGCCGGCGGCGTATTTTCTCTTGCGATTATGGCAGTAAGTTACCGTCGGAAAAAGATTTTTTCTCCCATAGGGGTCGGCATGTTAGGCGGTGTTTTTCACCATATCGGACAGGTTCTGGCAGCCTTTTTTACCACGCACAATCCCGTTGTTTTCGGATATCTGACGGTACTTATTGTTGCGGGACTTTTTACCGGAGCCCTGGTCGGTTTTTTAGTAAAACTGCTTTATCCGAAAATTAAAAAACTGACAGACCGTGCCGAATCGTAAATACATAATCCGGTTGCTTGCAGAATTGCAAGAATTGTAAAATCACGGAACAGTCCATCATCATTTAATACAATACAAGGAACACAATTTATGTATGCATATTTAAACGGAAAACTGGCGGATATCGAGCCGGACAACCTTGTAATCGACGTAAACGGAGTCGGATATAACGTTCATGTATATAATTCCGACACGCTTTCCCTTCCGGTGATCGGCTCCGATATCAAATTCTATACCTATACCTGCGTAGCCGAAGATAAATTTATCTTATACGGTTTTACGACGAAAGAAGAACTCGATCTTTTCAAGCTGCTCATCAGCGTAAACGGTGTCGGACCGAAAAGCGCACAGGCAATGTTAAGCGTTCTCGGCGTATCGGATATCCGTATCGCGATTGCAACCGAAGATATCAAGACTATCTCAAAAACCCCGGGACTGGGTGCAAAAACCGCAGGCCGACTGATTAACGATTTAAAGGACAAAATGGTTACGGATGTTTCCGCTTTAACAAAAAGCAGTTCAAAAACAGAACCTGCAGCCGCGTTATCAAAGAAACTGTCTCCGGCTGAAGAAGAATGCGTGGATGCGCTTGTTTCGCTCGGATACCAAAGAAGCAATGCCGTAAAAGCGGTTTCCATGCTTGAGGGCAGCGAGGGCATGAGTGCGGATGAAATGATCGGACCGGCTCTTAAGAATATCATGAGATTATAATCCGGCTTCGCAAATCCGAAAAAGAATAAAATAACCAAAAATAAAGAGTAAAAAATGGGAAGAGTAATCGAAACGAAAGTTACAACCGAAGACAAGATTCTTGAAAAATCCCTTCGCCCGCTTCGCTTAAGCGAATATATCGGGCAGGATAAAATCAAAGAATCCTTAAATATAGCCATTAATGCCGCCAAAATGCGCGATGACTGTGTGGATCACATTTTATTCTACGGACCTCCGGGACTTGGAAAAACCACGTTAGCGTCCATTATCGCAAACGAAATGGGTGTAAACATCAAAGTCACTTCCGGACCCGCCATCGACAAACCGGGAGACATTGCTGCCATTTTAAACATGCTTTCCGAGGGTGATGTCCTTTTTATCGATGAAATTCACCGACTGAACCGTCAGGTGGAAGAAGTTTTATATCCCGCCATGGAAGATTACTGCATCGATATTATGATCGGAGACGGTCCGAATGCCAAATCGGTACGTTTGAATCTTCCTCACTTTACCTTAATCGGAGCCACGACGAGAGCCGGCATGCTTACGGCACCGCTTCGTGACCGTTTCGGCTTAATTCACCGCATGGAATTTTATTCTCCGGAGGAATTATCCCGGATTATTTTAAATTCCGCTAAAAAATTAGGAATCGAAACGGATTCCCAGGGCGCCATGGAAATGGCCAGAAGAAGCCGCGGGACACCGCGACTGGCAAACCGTATTTTAAAAAGGGTGCGTGATTATGCCATGGTCTGCAAGGACGGGATTATTACCTTAGAGGTTGCAAACGAAGCGCTTGACATGCTTGATGTTGACAAACTCGGGCTTGATAATATCGACCGAAATCTGCTGCTAACCTTAATCGAGCGTTTTGACGGCGGTCCGGTCGGACTGGACACCCTCGCAGCTACCATCGGAGAGGATTCGGGCACCATCGAAGACGTTTACGAACCCTATCTGTTAAAGAACGGTCTGATTATGCGCACGCCGCGCGGAAGAGTGGCAACAAAGGAAGCCTATATTCATCTTGGTATTGAACCAAAAGAGTAATTTTAGTATAATTTGATGATAAGAACGGTTTAAGCGGAGGAGATTATGTCAGCAAAAATTGATACCGAAGTAATTGTAGGCGGAAAAGTATTTACCATCAGCGGTTATGAAAGCGAAGAATATTTGCAGAAAGTTGCCGCTTACTTAAACGGCAAATTTAATGAATTCAACAAAGAGGACGGATTCCGTCGTCTGACTCTCGATTATCAGAATCTTCTCATTCAGTTTAATATTGCGGATGATTATTTTAAGGCAAAGAATCAGATCTCCCTTTTGGAAGACGAATTAAAGGGACGCGAAGACGATCTTTGCAACATCAAGCACGAACTGATTGCCACCCAGATTAAAATGGATAATCAGGAGAAGAACATTAATACATTAAGAGCGGATTTGGCGGAGAAAGAAAAGAAGATTATCCGTCTTGAAACCGAATTAAAAGAGCGTGAGCGCAAAGAAAATAAATAATTCAATGAAAAAAGCTCCGGAACTTTTATCCCCTGCCGGTGATTTTTCCGCATTCCTTGGCGCAATCAATGCCGGTGCGGATGCCGTATACCTCGGTGGAGACGCATACGGAGCGAGAGCATATGCAAAGAATTTTTCCCGCGAAGAAATCGTGGAAGCGCTTGATTATGCTCATGCACACTCGAAAAAAATATATTTAACGGTCAATACACTGACCAAAAACGATGAAGCCGAAATGCTTTACGATTATCTTAAGCCTTTGTACTTAGCAGGGCTTGACGGGGTAATTGTACAGGATCTCGGCGTTTTTTCGTTTATCGGAAAAGAATTTCCGGATATGGCCCTTCATGTAAGCACCCAGATGGCGGTAAGCAGTGTAAGCGGCGCCGCCATGTTAAAACGAATGGGTGCATCACGCGTTGTTCCGGCAAGAGAGCTTTCGCTTGAGGAAATAAAAGAAATCAACGATCTCGGAATTGAAACCGAGTGTTTCATACACGGTTCGATGTGTTATTCCTATTCGGGAATCTGTCTGTTTTCATCCTTTTTAGGCGGAAGAAGCGGAAACCGCGGTCGTTGTGCGGGACCCTGCCGTCAGCCGTATCATCCGCTCATAAACGAAAATCCTGCCCGTTCCAAAAACGGCCGGAAAGAAGAGCAGTATCCGCTTTCGTTAAAAGATTTATGCACACTAAATCTGCTTCCCAAACTGATGGATGCCGGAATCAGTTCCTTTAAAATCGAAGGCCGCATGAAAGCTGCGGCTTATGCTGCCGGAACGGCCGCCATATACCGCAAATATATCGATTTGTATTTACAGGGCGATAAACCGTATGTTGTCGATAAAGCTGATTTAGAAGCCTTAAAAGGACTTTATCTCCGGACGGATTTACAGGAAGGTTACTATGAAAAATCGAAATCCGCATCAATGGTAAGCGTTTCTTCCCCGTCATACAATAAAACGAATGATGACTACTGCGCCGAATTAAACAATGCTTACTGCCGGAAGAAAGAACCGGTTCCGCTTAAAGCAGATGTTTCCTTTATTCCGGGAAAGGAAGCTTTGTTAACCGTATATCCTGCCGGCGAAGACACTCTGTTGACGGTATCCGGCGATTCGGTTTTAAAGGCCGAAAAAGCGCCTTTGCAGAAGGAAGATTTGATAAAACGATTCCGGAAAAGTTCGGAAGGCCTGTATTCATTTGATTTACAGAATATCGAATGTGCCGGTGATGCCTTTCTTCCCGTCGGCAGTTTAAATGCACTTCGAAGAAAAGCGGAAGAAGAACTTCTTCTTAGGATGCACCAAAAGAATGAAAGCCGTCCCACGCTTAATAACGATCCGTCGTTCTGGACGGTTCCGTCACCCGGTTCGACTGCTTCGGCCGGTTCGGACCATTCTTACGCGAAAAACGGCTCTTCGCAGGAATTTAAGCATAAGATTTTTGTATCCACTTCCGAACAGTTAAAAGAAGCAATTTGTTTTATAAAAGAAGGGGATGCCATCGTCATTCCGACTGCTTTTGCCGGGCATGTCGATTTAACCGGAAGCAACGTTCCTTTCTATTATTCGCTTCCTTTTGTTTACCGCTCCCCGATGAAGGAAAGTTTAAAACAGATTATCCTTAAAGCAGAAGAGAATTCTTTGTTTGAAGGCTGTTACTGTAACCAGACGGACACAGCCGAACTGATGCGTTCTTTCGGTACGAAGAAGAAAATCATCTGCGATTATGCCGTCTTAAGTGCAAATAACGGCAGCATCCGGGCAATCGAAACTTTTGCGGATGCATTTACGGCCGATATCGAGCTTAACAGAGACGAACTTTTAAAACTGAATTTATCCCGTGCGGAAATGTTTGCCTACGGAAAAATCCCTCTGATGCAAAGTGCCAACTGCGTTCTGAACACGTTCGGCAAATGCCGCAAAGGATCGGATGATGCCGGAAAGCCGTTCACCATAAAAGACCGCAGGAATATTTCTTTTACGGTTTTCCCCCATTGCAACGAAAAAGTATGTTATAATACAATTTATAATTCTGTGCCGATTTCCCTGCATAAGCATTATTTCAGCATAAAAGAGCTCGGAATCGGGACTTTGCAGCTTCGTTTCACCGATGAATCCGCGTCGGAAACGAGGCGTGTTTTGGGTATATTTGATCATTTACGAAGCGGAGAGACGGTAGAAAACGTCCCTTATGATTTTACCAACGGTCATTTTATGAAGGGCGTTTTATAGAGTGGAAAAATGGCCAGTTTTATTTCGGAGACTTCCAATTATTCATTTGTTGGAATTATCTTCTTATATGTCATAACCAATATTGTGGTGTTCTTTTTCAAAAATCCGGAAGAGCACCGTCATTTTTATGCATTCCAGTTTATTATCGCTATTTTATTCCACGCAGTCGGATATATAACGCTTTTCATGCGCTCGGAAGACGTCAAATACTTCTTTTTCTTTGCTTTCCAGGAAATTATCATCATAGCCATCGTCATGATTTATTTAACGCTTTACCCGTCCATCAGCCGGCTTTTGTTAAATAACATGATTTTTCTTTTGGACGTCAGTTTCATCATTCTCGGCCGACTGGCCTTTGAAAATGCCTTAAGGCAGTTTTCCATTACCGTTGTGCTTCTCATTATTTCGCTTTTTGTGCCGTTTATTTATATCCGCGCCAAAGAATGGAGAAAAATCCCCTACCTTTACTGCGCCGTCGGAATCATCGCTCTCGGAGCCGTATGGCTTACGGGCACTGTAACGCACGGTTCGAAACTGGCCGTAAAACTGTGGGGATTCGCCTTCCAGCCTTCGGAATTCGTTAAAATTTCCATGGTTTTCTTTATGGCAGCCCTGTTTTCGCAAAAAAAGAACAAGCTGCGTTTTCTTTTGGGTTCCCTTTTTATGATGGTTCACATCATGATTTTAGTTTTATCGAAAGATTTGGGAAGTGCCGGAATCTATTTAATCACATTTATTTTCATGCTTTATCTTGCAACCCGGTCGTTTCTTATTCTTCCTGCCGGAGCCGCACTTTCGACTGCGGCCTTCACATTTGCCTATAAAGAATTCTCGCATGTTCGAATCCGTGTTCATACATGGTTGAATCCTTTTGAGGATGTGGAAAATACCGGTTGGCAGCTTTCACAGTCACTTTTTGCCATCGGTACCGGAAGCTGGTTCGGAATGGGACTTTTTCAGGGTTATCCCAAATCGATTCCGTATGTGGAAGAAGACTTTATCTTTTCGGCCATCGGAGAGGAGATGGGGGTACTTTTCTCCGTGCTGCTTATTTTGCTGTATTTATTTACCGCACTGCATATTATCCGGTACAGTTTCCGCGTAAAATCCTCGTTTCATTCCCTTTTATTGTTCGGATTCGCCATCTGTTTTGCCATTCAGGTTTTCGTAACCATCGGAGGCGGCACCAGACTGATTCCCTTAACCGGCGTCACGCTTCCGTTAATCAGTATGGGCGGAAGTTCGCTTTGTGCCACGGTACTTATGTTTTCCATTATCCAGGGTGTGTATGTCAAAGAATTCAATTATAAGAATCTTTCGAAAGAAGCCGTACAGGAACTGGAAGATGAAGAGGACGAAGAGGATGAAGAAGAGGATGGCGAGGACTATACGGATGACGATAGCGAAAGAGCAACCGTTAAGAAGCCAAAACGTCCTGCCGTAAAAAGTTCAAAGGCAAAAAATTCACCGAAATCTTCCGGCAAAAAAACATCCGGAAAACGAAATAATGCCGGGGATGACAATCCGGATTCCGAAGAAGACAGTCAGGATTACGAAGATGATTATGAAGGCGAATACGGATACGAAGCAGATGATGAATATTCGGATGAAGACGATAATCCGGACGAGGATTTGGTTCCGGCCGGCAGTACAGAAGACGAATCGGTATTTTATACAAAAGAATTCGTAAAGCCTGAGAAATAATTCACTTAGGATTAACAGTTTCATCACAAATACATGGTACGATTTACGCTATGAAAGCTGACAACAACCAAAAAAAGAATAACGGAAAGAATAAAGACAACTACTTTGTGAAGGTCATTACTTCGCCGCAGCTTTGGTCCGGTGTGATTTTAGTTGTCCTTTTCGGCGCACTGATTGCGAATATCTGTTATTTTGTCGCAAACAAAAGTTACGACATCATCAGCGACGAGCATAATCCCCGTCAGGCCCTTTTGGCACATCAGAACATCCGTGGCAGTATTTTATCGAAAAACCGCGATATCCTTGCCGTTACCAATGTTTCCGACGACGAAGAAACCAGGGTCTATCCGTACGGAGATCTTTTCGCACATGTTGTCGGTTTTTCCACAATGGGACGGACCGGAATCGAAAATACCATGAACATGAACCTGGTTACTTCCAATGCATCTTTGTCAAGCAAAGTCGATAATGATATCGCCCGCGCAAAAGATGTGGGCGATACGGTTGTAACCACGTTAAATATTCCGCTTCAGCAGACCGCTTATAAGGAGATCGGAGCCTATAAAGGTGCCGTTGTGGTATCGGATGTCAAAACCGGAGCGATTCTTGCCATGGTTTCCAAACCGTGTTTCGATCCGAACAAAATCGAAGCCGAATGGGAAGACATCGTCGAAGACACAACAAATTCCCGCCTTTTAAACCGTGCTACACAGGGTCTTTATCCTCCCGGTTCCACCTTTAAAATTCTGGATTTGCTTGAATATATCAGAGAGCATCCGACGGACTATGAAAACTTCGGATACAACTGTACCGGATCGTTTGCCTACGACGGCAGAAAAATCACCTGCTTCCATCACTCGGTTCACGGATACCAGACGCTCCGCACCGGGTTTGCAAATTCTTGCAACTGTACCTTTGCCGACGTCGCTACCGTTGTGGACCGCGACTCTTTTTCGCAGACCTTAAAGAATATGCTTTTCGATACCGCCATTCCCATCGATTTAGAATACAAGAAAAGTCATACTCCGATTACACCGGATGCCGAACTGGGAGAAGTGGTGCAGGGAAGCATCGGACAGGGTAAAACAACGATTACGCCGCTTCATTTAAATATGATTACCTCATGTATCGCCAATAACGGTATCATGATGAAACCGATGCTCGTCGATCATATTGAAAATTCCGACGGCGAGGTCATGAAAACCTATTCACCCGAAGTATTTGCAACACCGGTATCCGCTGAAGAAGCGGCAGTGGTTTCGGATTACATGCATTCCGTTATCACCATCGGAACGGCAAAATTCTTACGGGACTGTGATTATTCCACCGCCGGAAAAACCGGTTCGGCAGAGACCGATTCGGCCGGAAATTCCCACGCCTGGTTTACCGGTTATGCGCCTTACGAAGACCCTCAGGTCTGTGTTACGATTATCATCGAAGGAGGCGGCACCGGAGCGAATTACGCGTGCCCGATTGCCAAGAAATTATTCGACTGCTATTTTGAGGAAATGTCACAAGAATAGTTGCGTTTTTTCAAAATTTTCTGTATATTATTGTTATATGGAGGAAATATCATCCTTTTATTTTGGTGATATTTTAATATAGTTTTTTGGGAGGGCTGTTACATGATTCATATTTTGTTTGGAAATTACTTAAAGCAGTGCGGCCGGCTCAGCGCCGAGCAGCTTGCCAAAGTATATGAAGAACAGAAAAAAGTCCGTGTCAAACTCGGTTTGATAGCAGTTGCCGAA